>JAHEKK010000710.1 GCA_024638395.1 Gemmatimonadota bacterium
CGCATGGAATACCTCCACCCCCATCCGCAGCCCCTTCGAGAACCGGTCGGCCCCGATAGGCATCACCATGAACTCCTGGATATCCACGTTGTTGGAGGCGTGGGCGCCTCCGTTCAGGATATTCATCATGGGCACCGGCAGGGTCGCGGCGTCGGGACCCCCGAGATACCTGAAGAGGGGCATTTCCATCTCCGCCGCCGCGGCTCTCGCCACCGCCATCGAGACAGCCAGGATCGCGTTGGCCCCCAACCGACCCTTGTTGGGGGTCCCGTCGAGCTCGATCATCGTTCGATCGACATCGAGCTGCTCGCGAGCTTCAAATCCCCGGAGGGCCCCGAAGATCTCGCCTCGGATGTTGGCGACGGCATGCTGGACGCCTTTGCCCATGTAGCGCGTCTTGTCACCATCACGGAGCTCAACGGCTTCGTGCTCCCCGGTGGAAGCTCCGCTCGGGACGGCGGCCCGTCCCCGGCGTCCCGTCTCGAGGACAACCTCGGCCTCGACGGTGGGGTTCCCCCGTGAGTCGAGGACTTCCCGCCCCCGGATATCGACAATGGCTGACACAGATGTCCTTCGCTGATTGGTTTTTGTTATGTGTGCCGGACCGGCGCCATCCCCCTGAAGCTACCAAGGTCCGCTCCCGGTGTGTGGGCGGGGGAGCGTGGGATCATGAAGCCCTCCACGCGGCTTCCGTTCGTTTCGGCGAAGCGCCATCACCGGGCCCCGTGGCGTCTCCCCCGCTGAGGGGCCTTCCAGGCGCCGAGCTCTCCTTGAGGGCTTCGATCCGCCGCTTCGCGACCCTGGTCAGGGCGTCCCGGTCCTCCACCCCGTACCCTTCCGTGGGGATGGAGTCTCCCACCCGCACCTCGATTTCGCCGCTCCGGACGGTCCACCGGCCCTTGGGCATGACCTGTCGGGACCCGCGAATGGCCACAGGCACGAGGGGAACGCCCGCGTTTATCGCCATGACGAAAGCGCCCTTCTTGAAGGACCCGAGACGACCGTCCGCGGAGCGGGTTCCCTCGGGGAACATGACAACGGTGTGTCCCCCCTCCTTCATGCGGCGGCCCACCCGATCCAGGGACCCGATGGCCGCCTGACGATCCGAGCGGTCGATGGAATAGTGTCCCGCCGCCAACCAGGCCGGGCCGAATATCGGGATTTGCGCCAACTCCTGTTTGCCGACAAAGCGGTAGTCGACGGGAAGCGTCGCGGCGAGGGCGAACACATCGAACCAGCTCTCGTGGTTGGCCACGAGGATCTGGGCACGGTCCTGGGGGAGCCGCTCCAGATGCACGTAGCGAACCCGGACGCCGGCCGCCCGCAGGATACCGGAGGACCACTGCCGCGGGGCGTCGTGGATCACCTTGGCGAAGGACCTGGACCCGACGATCTTGTGTCCCAGAATCCGCACGCTCCAGAACGCGGTGAGGACCAAGCCGACGGCGTAGACCCAGACGGTTCTCAGCCGGTACACGAATTCCTTCGCACGATGGCGCCACCTTCGGGTTTTCGGTTACCCCGGAGCCCTACCCTTCCACGTTCCGGGGGGAAAAGTGGTCGAAGCCTCCACCCTGCACCGATAGCGACCGCCCGTCGGCGAGGCGAACCTGCACTCCCGTCCCATCGACAAACTGACCGATCCGGTGAAGGGGGGTATCCGTCGCCGCCGATAGTCGGGCAATCGCGCTCCTGGAGCCGGATTCCGCCGCGAACAGCAACTCGTAATCTTCGCCCCCACCAAGGCCTCGGTTCAACCCCTCGGGGAGGCCGGGGATCGCCGGGACATCGGGGAGGCGCAGAACCGCACCCACGTTGGATGCCTCCGCGAGGTGGCCCAGATCCGCCCCCAAACCGTCGGACACATCGATCATGGCTCTGGCCAGCCCCCCCTCGGCCAGTTGGATTCCGAGGCGAGTCCGGTCCGGGGGGCGGACGAAACGTTGCCGGGCTTCGTCGTGGGGGACCTCGCCCGCCTCCCACGAAGACACGGCCCAGGCCGCCCCCCCGACCGCCCCTGATAGCCAGACGTCATGGCCGGGTCTCGCTCCGGACCGCAGGATCGGTCGCCGGGTCCGACCCACGGAAACGACATCGAGGATGACGGGCCCGGGGGAACGGCTCAGGTCTCCTCCGACGACCGTGGCTCCGGCTCGGTCGGCGGCCTCGGCGGCGCCCTCCTGGATGGCGACCGCGGCCTCGCCCGAGCCAGGAACCACGATGGACAGGAGGACCGCCACTGGCTCAGCGCCCATGGCTGCCAGGTCGCTGAGTCCGGCCGCCACCGCACGAAAACCCAACTCGGCCCCGGTGATCCAATCCGAACGGAAGTGAATGCCCTCAACCACCACATCGGTACTGAGCACGAGCCCCCCCCGGAGCACGGCAGCATCGTCGCCTGGGCCCTGGAGGACCTGCCTGGAGCCCCGCCACCCGACCCCGATCAGACGACGTATCAGGTCGAACTCACTACCCGTCATCGGGGCGCCGGTTGGTCGAACGTGACGAAGGGAG
>JAHEKK010000711.1 GCA_024638395.1 Gemmatimonadota bacterium
GGGTGCAAACGAGCGCCTTCCCAGCCGCGTTGCCCTGGACTTCGGACTCAGCCAGGTCTCGGCGGGGGGCAGCCACACGTGCGCCGTCTCGTCGGGCGGTGGCGCGTACTGCTGGGGCAACAATCAGCATGGGCAGCTGGGCGACGGCACGACGGCGAGTCGGGATACGCCCGTGCCCGTGGAGACCGAGATCGGCTTTTCGTCCATCGCGGCGGGCCCGGTTCACAGCTGTGGACTGACCCCCAGCGGTGCAGCCTACTGCTGGGGTCGTAACAATTCGGGTCAACTGGGGGACGGGACCACGACCGACCGCCTCGAGCCCACGCCCGTTGACGGAGCGGTCACGTTCTCCTCAATGAGCGTCGAGGGGAACCATACCTGCGGGCGAGCCTCCGATGGGAGCATCTACTGCTGGGGCTACAATGCCGACGGTCAGCTCGGCGACGGGTCCCGTCAGAACCGGAACCGACCCACGCAGGTGGCGGGCAACGACTAGAAGGGTGTTGGAGCGGGTGGGGATGCGTGGCCCCGTTGGAATGGCGGCCACGGGGGGCTCGAGTCCCCCTGACGGGAACGGCTGCTACGGCTGGGAACGGGTGTCTTGATGATTCTCCGACGAAGCCCACCCGATCCGGTGCGGTCCCGACTCAGGCCTCTCCGCTGGCCGTTGCCGATTCGGGCCCGTGCTCGAAGATGGAACCCATCTCGGCGATGAGGTCCCCGATCTCGAAGGGCTTGTGGAGGAACCGGGTCTCCGGATCGATGCCACTCATCATGATCGGGTCGTCCTGGGCGTACCCCGAGGCGTAGACCACGCCCATGTCCGGGTGCATCACGCGCAGGCTCTGGGCAAGACGCGTCCCCCAGGAATCCGGGAGCATGATGTCCATCAGGAGCGCGTCGATGGGCCTTCCGGCGTCCTCGGCCACCAAGAGCGCTTCCTCGGCGGTACCGGCCTGCAGCACCTGATAGCCGTGCTGCTCGAGAGCCGTGGCGAACAAGCGCCGCGCGGGCTCCTCGTCTTCAACGATGAGGATGAGTTTCTTCTGGTCGCTCATGGGTCCTGGTTCCCGTCAGCGAAGGTTCGTCGCCGCCATGGCGTGCGGCTCTTCCTAGTTTCGGCCGGTCCGGTCTCCGTCAAGAGCCGCCGCCCCAGAGCCGGAGCGGGTCGCTGGTCTCGCTCGTAGGCTCCTCGTCCTCCGACCCGGGCCCCGTCCGACCCGCCATGTCGGTCAAAACGATACGAACCGGGCGTTCCGTCGCCCGGAGTGTCGCCAGGATCACCGCTTGCTCAGGGTCATCCGTGACGGAAACAATTCCCGTTAAGGGTGAAAAGCGCCCCTCGACAAAGCCATGAACCGATACGAGGGCATATTGGTGATCGAGGGCACGGACCAGCTCAACCCCGTCCAGGTCCAGAGAGACGTCTACGGATCCGGACGCCACGGACTGGCGGACCGCCGCCAACGTCGCCTCCGCCGATGCCTCGAGGCGCTGGCGGGGCAGGTCGAGGGCGTTCGCGCTTCCCTCGTATACGAAGTCCCGCCAACCCAATTCCACGGTGATTTGGAGTTTCTTGGATCTGGACCTCTCCTCCCGGTGCCGCAGGAACAACAGGCGGGGCCCCCTGGATCCTGCCACAGCGGGGTCGCCCCAGGGCGATTCGATCACCCCCTGGTTGACGGCGGGTGCTCGGATCGGTGAGGGGCGCCCGGCCGATGGTATCGCCGTCGGTTGACGACGCGGATCGGTTCGGGCATGGGTCTGGGCAACCGAGATCTTCCGGTGGTCCACGGAGAGGTCGAAGTGTGCCAGGAGCGCAGATTCCACGTTTCGCACCGTTCGCTTGGGCTGGATCTCCCTCGTGGTGACCAGGTGAATCTCCTCCACCTGGCCTCTGGGGTCCATGACCATGCGCGCTGAAATAACGCCATCGAGCCGGCGAAGGAGGTCTTCCGCCTCCTCCACCGTCCAGTGTTCGCGCCGCTGGTGGTGTCCGTCGCCCGTCAAAGGCCGCTTCCTCGTCTCTTTCCGGTGTAGAACCCTTCCAGTGACCGCGAAAAACGTGCCGCACCTCACCCCCCGCTCTGCCTGCGACACGGTCGGGCAGGACGCGAATCGGGTGGTAGGCCCCTGGACCCTGCTCTCGGGCTGCTCCCGACGGTGGGACGGGGTGAACCTCGACCCGTCCTTTTCTGAATGGGGGTAGGCAACAGGAAACGTCACAACAACCGTACCACGTCACCCCCGGCTCGGTGGCCCCGGCTCCCGACGGCGCCCGTGAGGCTGTAACTGTATGTTTCCCAAGGAGATGGATCATATCCACGCCAACGGCGGATCCACTTCGCGTCGACCGGTCGCACGCAAGATTCGTGGGATCCGTGCGATACTTGGTGGAGAGAGGCGACCTGGCGGGCTTCCTTCCCCCGTGCCCTTGTCGCTGCGCCGCGTCGGGGGGTCGGTGGCAATTGGAAAGGCTTTTTCGGGACGTGGCAACGAACGTTGCGGCAAAC
>JAHEKK010000712.1 GCA_024638395.1 Gemmatimonadota bacterium
CGACTCGACCAGGGCCCGTGCACCGTTGGCCGCCCCGAACACGATGGCCCACACCAGGGGCGGAGTCCGGTGCTCCGGTCCCGAGAGTGCGTCCACATCAGCCCCATGTCCCACGAGGGCACGGACCGCCCCGTCCCGGTCGTTGGACGCGGCCGTATGAAGGGCCGTCTGATCGTCGTAGCCGCCTCGTGCCCCCACGTCGGCACCGTGGCCTACCAGTAGATCGATGGCGCCCACCGAGCCGAACTTCGCGGCGGTCTGGAGCACGGTGGAGCCGTACCCGGCCAGGCTGTAGGCGTAGATGTGGCCGCCGGCCGAGCCGGGAGAGGGGAAGTCTTCCCGGGTCAGGTACCGCCCCGCGTCGCCTGGATGCTCGTCTAGCCATGCACCGAGTCGGTCGGTGTCGCCCAGGGCCGCAAGCATGAAGACGTCGGCTTGTCCGCCCCGGTCCAGAATCGCCCTCGACACGGACGGGCGGTCGCCTACCGCCCATTGGGCAGCGGTGGAGCCGTGGTCCACGTCCGGGAGCTCCAGCTGCGCGCCTCGGTCCATGAGCAGGGCCGCCGCCTCTTCGTCCCGGGCGAAGTGAAGGGGCCGTCCCCCGTCCCCTCCGGGCTTGTGCAGGAGGAACGGATCGTGGTCCAGGAGCGCGGTCAGGTGTTCCAGTCGACCCAGCCGCGCCGCTGCGTGGACATCGACGACCGCGCCCCGTTCGATGAGCAGGTCGACCAGGTCTTCCCGGTCCACCGGCACCACGTGGAGCGGCCGGAATCCCCCGGCCCACCAGGCGCTGGCCTGATTGGGATCGGCACCCAGGTCCAAGAGGAGCGTCGTCATCTCCGGGAGGCTCGCGGTCACAGCAGCGTTCAGCGGCGTCTCCCGGCAACACCACTGGTTCGGGGCATAGGCCGTCACGAGGGAGGGGGTCTCTTTCACCAGGGCCCGGACGGCCTCTTCGTCCCCGGCCCGGACGGCCTTGAACACGGCCTCCAGCGCCGCGTCTTCCTCCGGCGTCGTGATGCGGTAGGGGCGACTCGTCATTCGCTGCTCAACGCCACGGCGGGATGGATCCGACTCGCCTCACGGGCTCCGGGAATTGCGGACAACAACGTGATGAGGAGAAAGAAGCCGCCGACTCCAAGAAACAGGCCCGCGCGGAAGAGCGGCCCACCCTCCGGCCCTACGATCCCCACAATGGCGGTGGCCCCCCAAAGACCCAGCCCCACGCCCACCAGGCCCATGCGCCCGGCCTCGCCCATGATGAGCCTGGTCAGGGTCCGAGGGCCGGCGCCCAACGCCGAACGGGTCCCCAACTCCCGACCCCGGGCCCTTATGTGGCCCGCGACGGTGGCCCAGATGGCGAGCACGGCGACCACGGCGGCGGACCCACCCAACCCCCGGGTTCCCAGGCCCAGCCACGCGGAGGGGCCATGGATCCGCTCCACCTCTTCGTGAGCCGCCTGCACGTTGCGGAGGGCCAGGTCCGCCGTCGCCTCGACGGCGAGGGCCTCCTGGAGCACCTGGGCCGTGGCTTCGACGTCAGGGCCCTCGGCCGCCGCCGGGAGTCTGGCGACCAGTTGGAGAGTGGAGGGGGGATGTTGCAGGGCGGAGAAGTAGACGGCGAAGGGTGATCCGGAACGTCCCAGACCCGTGGAGGGGACGTCGGAGACCACGCCCACCACGGTGTGCCAGTCGCCCCCGAGGCCGCCCAGGGCGAGCCGCTTCCCGACGGCCGGACCGTCCTGGAAATGGGCGCGTGCATAGGACTCGTTGATGACAACCACCGGATCGGCGGAAGAGCCGTCACCCCTCGTCAACGCCCGTCCGTCCAGGACCTGTACGCCCCGGCCCGCCAGGAATCCGGGCACCACCACATGGTGGCGCACCAGGGTCACGTGGACCGGATGGGGCATACCCCCGGTGGAGCACCGACCGCACTCGTTGGCCGCCACGGTCTCGGGCCCCCGGTCGAGCCAGGCGCCGGGTGTGGCCAGACTCTCGGCCACCAGGGCTGCGTTCGTCTCCAATCGGCTCCACGCGGCTCCCAGTAGCACGCTGCGGAGGCCGGCGTCCCGGGCCGAGTCTCCGGTCGCGACGAACGTGGCGACCACGGCGTCGCCGGCCTCCACACTCCCGCCCTCCTGCCCGCCGACCCTGAGGAGGCCGGCGGCCGTGACCAGTGCGACGGCAGCGGCGAGCTGGAACGTGACCAGCATGACCCTTTGGAACCGGACGCCGGCGGGCTCGCTGGCGCCTCCGGCGCGAATCGAGGCAGCGACGCGGCCTCGGGACCGGTACAGCGCCCAGACGGGCCGGAGGGCCAACGCCAGGAGGGCGAGCACCAGGCCCAGGCTCCAGGCTGCCGCAATCATCGGATCCAGGGCTCCCATGCCGATGCCCGGCGGAGCGAGGCCCGCCATGGCCAGTAGCGCCGCGCCGGCCGCCAGGAGACCGGCCGCCCATCCCCACACCAGGCGGGCACGCCACCTCTTCGCCTGTTGGGCGAGCATCG
>JAHEKK010000081.1 GCA_024638395.1 Gemmatimonadota bacterium
CCGGTATCCGAGAGGCCGGACGCCCGTTGCTTCGGTGAGGTAGGAAATGGCCCGCTCCAGCAAGGCCCGCTCCTCGTCAGCCTCGAGGCTCGAGTTCAGCTCGTGGATCCATCCGTGGACGCCGATCTCGTGGTGGCCGGCAGCCTGGATGAGGTCGATCTGGTGGGGGTTGAGGCGGAAACTCACGGCGGGGGTGAAGAAAGAGGCCGGGACTCCCTTTTCGTCAAGGAGGTCGAGGACCCGGGGTAGGGCGACACGGGCCCCATACTGGCCCTGGGAGAGGGATCCGACGGTAGCGTCTCCGAAGCGGAGACCCGTGACGGTCTCGTTGTCCACGTCGAACGACAGCAGTACGGCGACGCGGGCCCCTCCCGGCCAGATGTCCGGCTGGAGATCGCGACCGGCCCGTACGGCATTGACGGTGGCCTCCACACGCTCGTCCGACCAGCGCCAGCCAGGTTCCTCCTCGGCCGATTCCGCTTGCGCTACCGCCGCAGGTTGGCATCCCGCCAAGAACGCGGCCAGTACGCCTCCTGCCGCCACCGTCACGAGGGCATGTACCGCCCGGGGGGCACCTTGTCCGTTCGCCATCAATGAGTCTCCATTTTCCAGAGAGCAATCCCACCCGCCTGTTTTCCGACCGTCGTCTCCGCGACCCGCAGTCCTGACTCGAGATCGATCACCTCCACCGTCCCCGGGTCTCCGCCGATTCCCTCGACGGTGACGAAGGCGTAGCGGCTGTCGGGTGTCGAGACGACGCCGTGGGTCACCGGCCGCAGCGAATCCACGAAATGGCTGGGCTCTCCGGTGGCCAGGTCCCAGATCCCGAACCGGGCTCCACTTTTCAGCGTGGCGAGGAGCTTCGAGCCGTCGGGGGTGACGTCCAGGTTGTACGGAGCCCCTTCGGCTTCGAGGCGGCGGGTGATGGACCAGGTTTCCAGGTCGACTTCCAGGATCACGTCGCCACGGTTGCAGGGCACGTACACGCGGGAACCGTCGGGGTGCGGAGCGGCCCACGTCGGTGAACAGTGATTGTCGGGCGGCGGCATCGCGTGATGCCCGGGGCCAGGGGGATCGGCGGCCTGGTTGTGGACGAGATCGAGCCTGCGGCTCACGTCCAGAGTCGCTGCGTCGATCTCGACCAACTGGTTGTCCATCATGCAGGCGGAATAATGCTTGGTTCCGTCTGCGTTGAACCGGGACCCGTGGGGCATGGTACATGTGACGGCATCGGCGACTTTCGTCATCGTCTCCAGGTCGATGATCGACACCGTGGATGGCTCGTGGTCTCCGTGGAAATTCGCGTTCACCGCGAGGGCGACCGTCCCGTAAGGCGGCACCCCCACGGTCGCGGGAAAGAGCCCCAGCTCGACGGTTCCCACCACCGTGTCGGATACGGTTTCGTACTTGACCAGCTGGCCATTGGGAAAGCCGTGACCCAGGGTCAGGTACCAGTGCCCGCTTCCTGGATCCACGAAGACGCCGTGGGGCGCCTCGATCTCCGCGGGAAGCCAGCCGGCCGCGATCGTCTTCTCGACCACCAATTCACCTCCGGCGTCGTACCGGAGCAGCGCTACCTGATCTTCCGACTCCGCGGCGACATAGACCCAATAGGACGCGTCCGGGGGCGGAGGAATCGCAGGCGCCTGTGCCGTGGCCCCGGGAGTCAGGAGTCCCGCAACAAGGCAAAGAATCATGGCCTGATGCACTGCCTGTACGAACATCTGGTGTCCTCGCTCCGTCGCATGGGCCCCGTTCCGGGGCGAACGCGGTACAAGATCCGCAGAGGAGGATGAAGGCGCAAACCAGCCCGGAGCGGTGGCCGTCGTGCTTCCGGGCCCGCAGGTGGCCGGTACGGGCCCGAGAGCCGATGGAGACGCCGTCCGCCTGTTGTTCCCGATGGACAGGAGGGGTGAGATCGAGCAGATTTTTTCGCGTCTCGCAGCCCCTCGGAGACGCCCCCCGGGCTGCGTCAGTACGGGGCGGTGACCTTTCCCAGGAAATCTGCAATCAGGCCCTTGGAGAACCGTAGGACCCGTGCTCCGGTAGGGATCCGTGCCTGACCCGAGCCCCGGGGGGCGACCCGCGGAGCTACCACCGCAGACGTCGGGTGATGCGCCCGTTCGGCTCAGCGTGGTCATTCCCTGCTTCAACGAGGCAGACCGGATCGGCGATCTGCTCGAATCCCTCGGCCGTCAATCGTCGCCCGTGGGCTGGGAGGTGCTGGTGGCGGACAACGGCTCGACCGATGCGACTGCGACGGTGGTGGCCGGGTTCAAAAACCGCCTCCCTGTTCTGCGGATCGTCGATGGCGCCAGCCGATCCGGCGCCGCCCACGCCCGAAACGAGGGGGCTAGACAGGCACGGGGGGACTGGATCGTCTTCTGTGATGCCGACGACGTGCCCGGAGACGGGTGGCTGCACGCCATGGCTGAGGCCCTCGCTCGCCACCCCGTCGTGGTCCCCCGATTCGAAGGAGGCCTGCTGAATCCGGAAACCCGCTTCAGGCCCCTGGGCCAGCAGACGGGTGTGGACTCCCTGTGGTACCCTCCTTTCCTCCACCACGCCGGTGGGTCGGGGATCGCGGTCTGGCGGGAGTGCCACGAGCGGGTTGGTGGATTCGACGAGTTCCTGCGTGTCTGCGAGGACACGGACTACTCGGTTCGCCTTCAGCTCGCCGGATATCCGATCCACTTCGCGTCCGACGCCACGCTCCACATCCGCTTTCCGTCGGCGGGTGGGTCTTTCCTCCAGGCGCGCCAGTGGGCCCGGGCCAATACCCTGATCTACAAGCGGCATGGTCGGAACAAGCAAGATCATGGGGAGCCGGATGAGGCCCCCAGGCCCTGGAGGTGGTACTTCGCCGGTCTGTGGCGGATCGTCCGGCGAATTCCGAGAATGCGGAAGGAACGTGTCAGGGCCTTCATACTCTGGCAGTCGGGGTGGCATCTCGGCCTCCTCGAAGGGGCCATCCGCCACCGTGTGCCCCCGGTGTCCCACCCACCACAGGGTGGGGACCGGGGACCGGAGACGCCGCCCATCAGGGGGTGAGTCGCTCCGGTGGCCACAAGAGGAGGGGGACGTCGACCTCGATGCCCGGCCCGCCTCCGTCCGTTACGGAATCAGGTTCTCCCGTGGCTGAAGCTTCACCGCCCACATCCCCGAGAAGTACTCCGCGAAGAACAAGTTGCCCTTGTGCATCTGGGGCCCCCACGTGAACGGAGCGTTTGCGACAACGCCGTCGGGATCGAAGGCCTTGTAGGTGGCGATCTCCCGGCCCTGGTGATAGAGGTTGCCCTTCAACTCACCGGAGATGTCGACGACGCGGAGTCCGCCGTTGTAGAACGCGGCGTACAGACGGTCGTTCTCGATCCACATGTTGTGGGAGCCGGCCTCGGGGATCTCGTACCGCGCCACCTCTTCCGGGTTCTCCGGGTCCGTGAAGTCCACCACGTGGATGTAGCCGGCCATGAACTCGGGGGTCCTGCCCGCTGCCTGTCCATCGAAGCCGGGGCGCCCGATCTCGTCACCCATGAAGATGTAGAACTTGCCGGTGGGGCTCCGGTAGGGGAAAGCTGCGTGAGTGGCCCCACCCACGTCTGCGAACCTGGCGATTTCGACCGGATTGGCGGGGCTGCCGCCCCTACTGCCGCCTCCGACGTCGATTACGACGACGCCGTCGCCCCAGTTGGACGTGTAGGCGATACCATCGACGATCCAGATGTCATGGATGGCGTGGCCGGGTGTGTCGAGCTCGAACCGTCCGACGCGGTGCGGGTTCGTCGGGTCTGCGATGTTGATCACGTCGAAACGGACGCCGTTGTTCACTGCGTACACATGGTCCTCGTAGATGAAGACGTTGTGCACGCCGCCCGTCAGGGCATCGTCGTACGTCGAGAGGATGCTCACGTCTCGAGGATTCGAACAATCGACGATCACGATCCCGTTGCGCCGGTTCGACGCCCCTTCTCGGGAGAAGACGCAGACGCTTCCGTCCTCGGAGACCTTCACGTCATTGGTCGTGCGAGCGTCGACCACCAGTGAATCCGTGAGCGCGGGGCTGGCGGGGTCCGTTACATCCCACCAGTAGACGCTGCCGTGGGCGCTGTGGGTGCCGGTGATGGCGTAGTCCCGTCCGTCCACTCCCTCCCACACCCAGAGGTCGGATGTCGACGCATTGTGGACCGGCGCCTGCCCGATGAACTGGACCTCCTCGGAAACGTGCCTCGGGAGAATCTCGACCGTGGTATGAGCGGTGTGCCCAGGCACGTTCGCGATCACGGTGTAGACCCCCGGCCGATAGGCAACGAAGCGTCCCATGGCGTCCACTTCGGCGGGCGGAAAGTCCGCGGTGGCCTGAGGGTCCGGATCCGCCGCCAGAGCAAAGGTCACGGGTACGTCGTCCACTGCCGCACCGTTGGCGTCGGCGGGAGCGGGACTGATATGGATGACGTCCCCGGTGCGGCCGCGTTGCTGACTGGCTTCGACGGACATGCTCCGGACCGGGTTGGCGGCCACCTCGTAGTCGATCCGTCCGGTGACGCCTTCGGCCGCGGCCGAAAGGGTCACGCGCCCCGGTGCACGGGCGGTGAAGATCCCGAACCGGTCCACCGTCGCAACGGTTTCATCGGATGTGGCCCAAACGACGGGGAGGTCGCGGGCATCGTCGGACTCGTCGAAGACGGTCGCCTTGTGGCGGACTGAGGCCCCCACGTAGAAACGCCCTCCGTCCTCGGAGATCTCGATCCGCTCCAGGGCCGGGAAGGCAACGGAGACGATGGCGGTGCCTACCACGCTCCGGTTGGTCAGCACCCGGGCCATGACCTCGAACTCGCCGCCCTTGAATGCCTCGAGTTCTCCGGTGGCACGGTCGACGGCCAGCCGGCCGCGTCCTTCTCGGGAAAAGAAGAGCACGGGGACATCGACCTCGTTACCCTCCGCATCCAGGACCCTTGCCGTAAGTGTGGCCTTGTCTCCCACTCGTAGGGAAAGGACCTCGGGGCTCACTTCGATCCGGGCGGCTTCCTGGCCTTGGGCCACGCCCGGCATCGTCAGAAGGGTGAGCAAGAGGGCTGGGAGCGCCGTGCGCATGCTGGGCATCTTGAGGTCCTTTGCCGCGACTTGGGTTGGTAGACTCAACGACCGTTCGCCCCCAAGATCCGCCCCGTCTCCGGAGTGCGCAATCGGAGGAGGGGTTGGGATGCCTTGGCATCACCACCGGCTCCTCCCGGGCGGCCTGTCCCGCGACGGGGAGTCCCTCGGTTCATTTCCCCGACCCCGCATGTCCCGGGGTGAACTGGTCTTGCTGACACTGCCCCCGAGCGTCATGGTCGAAGCCGATGAGTTTGATCTGAAGATCTTTTGCTCCTCGTCGGGCCGAGATCGGACGGCGAGGCAAACCGCAGGGGTGTGGATTCATGGGAGCAGAATCGAGTGGCGGCCGCCCTTCAGGGGCCGGGATCGGGAGACGGGAAGTCCTCAAGCTCGGCGTCGGCCTCGCACTGGCCGGCCACCGGGGGCCTCGCGCCCTGTGGGCTCAGGAACCGCAGCGGACCCGCCCGATTCCCTCGTCTGGAGAGGCCGTACCGGTCGTGGGTCTCGGGAGTGCCCGCACCTTCAGCGACCGCTGGGGAGGGGTGGAGACGGACGCCCTCCGCCAGGTCCTTCGCCTCTTCCACGCCAGCGGCGGCCGTGTGTTCGACACGGCCCCCACCTACGGGGGTGCAGAGACCGTTTCGGGGCGCCTGGCTCAGGAGCTTGGCGTCCACAGAGACCTGTTCTTCGCCACCAAGATCTCGACGGGAGGCGGGGTCGAGGCGGGGCTCGCTCAAGACCGTGGTTCCAGGGAAGCCTGGGGCCGAGACAGGATCGATCTCAACCAGGTCCACAACCTGCGGGGCGTCGATATCCATCTGCCGACGCTCCGTGATGCCAAGGCCGCCGGACGGGTCCGGTACATAGGGATCACCACGTCGCGAATCCCCCAGCACGACGCCACCGAGGCGGTCCTCGCCCGTGAGGAGATGGACTTCGTCCAGCTCAACTACTCTCTGGGCGAACGGCAGGCTGCGGAGCGCCTTCTGCCCCTGGCCCAAGAGAGGGGTGTCGGCGTGGTAGTCAACGAGCCGTTCAACGGGGGTCGCCTGTTCGGTGCGGTAAGGGGACGGGGTGTGCCCGACTGGGCATCGGAATTCGATTGCCATTCGTGGGGGCAGTTCTTCCTGAAGTACATCCTCGGACATCCAGCCGTGACCGTGGTCATTCCGGCCACGGGAGACCCGGAGCACCTCGTGGACAACATGGGCGCCGGGCTCGGAGCCCTCCCGGACCAGGGCCAGCGACGCCGGATGGAGGAGTACTTCGACGCGCTGTAGACGGGCGGGGTGAAACCGCGACAGTGCGGTGGACGAGCAGGTGGGGGCTGAGATCGGGGACGATCTTCCAACCCTGGCCCCGGGTGCGCTCCGATGAAGTCGTGAACGTGGGCGGCGGCAAAGCGATCCATCCGTGCTCCACCGTGTGGGACAGCCCCTCCGGCGGCGGAACCACCCGCGACCACTCCATCCCGGGGCCCGGCTTGATCGAGAGAGATCACGGCGCGGGCTCCCCGGTCATCCGTTCGTACAGGGCACGGACGGCGTCCATCGAGTCGGCGTCGGAGGGCGCTTTGTCCAGGCGGTAGGCCTTCAGTCGTGCGAAACGCAGAGCCAGGCCTCCGGGGTACCTGGAGCTCTTCTGGATCTCGTTGAAGGCGATCTCCGCCACGAAGTGTGGGCGTAGACGAAGGACGTGACGATCCTCCTCCATTGCGTACCCTGGAAAGGTCTCCGTCTGCCACTGAAGCAGTTCGTCCGTCATCCCTTTGAACGTCTTGCCCAGCATCACGAACCCCTGGCCCTCCGGGTCACGGGCTCCGAGGTGGATATTGGACAGCCATCCCGAGCGACGGCCGCTTCCCCGCTCGACGGCCAGGATTACGAGGTCCAGGGTATTGGCCGGCTTGATCTTGAGCCAGCTCTTGCCGCGGCGCCCCGCCTGGTACGCGGAGGCCGGGTCCTTCACCATGATGCCTTCGTGTCCCGCGGCCCGCGCCTCCCGGAGGAAGGCGTCCCCGGTGTCGGGCGACTCGGTGGTGACCGAGGGCAGCAGGTTGGAGGGGGGCACGACCGTGGCGAGATGCGCGATCCGTTCCGAAAGTGGATGGTCGACCAGGGTCGTGCCGTCGCGATAGAGGAGATCGAAGTAGAAGGCCGTGAGGGACACCGCCCCATCCGCGGGATCGGACCTGGAGCGGCCGAAGCGGCTCATGGTCACCTGGAACGGCTGCGGGCGGCCGTCCGGGCGGAGGGCGATGGCCTCGCCATCAAGGACCAATTCGTCGGCGGGCATCTGCCTGGCGTTCTCCACGATCTCGGGTACCACCGCCGTTACCTCTCTGAGGTTACGTGTGAAGACGCGGATGGTGTCGCCGCTCTTGTGGACCTGGATTCGGGCCCCGTCCAGCTTCCATTCGAGAACCACCGATCCGTGGCGACCGATGGCTTCGGACGGGCTCTCGGACGTGCTGGCCAGCATCGGTTCCACCGGTCGCATCAGTCGGAGGCCCACACCCTCCAGGCCGCTCCGTCCGGACCTGGATGCCACAACCGCCGCCTGCCCGAGATCGCCGGACAACATGTACGCTCGCCGAACCAGTGGCTTGGGCACGCTGAAGGCCTGGGCCACCGCGTCTGCCATCACGCCGGACAAAGCGCCCTGACGAAGCTCGCCGAAGCAAAGGCGAAGGAGGAACCGCTGCTCCTCCACCGTGCAGCGCAGGAGCAGGCCATGCAATCCTTCGATCTTGCGTGCCACGGAGCCCGTGCCGGACTCCGCTGATACCTGCTCGAGTTCCGCCTCTACCTGGGCCAGCGTGAGGGTGGCCTCCGCAGCCGATGTGTCCGGCCGTGCGGCGCGGAGGCGGGCGTACCCTACCCCCAGAGGCGCGATCCGCAGCTCGCCCATGAGGGTGGATACCGCGGAAGCGAGGCGACTCGGCTCGACCCCGGCGAGAAACTCCGCGAGGATCCCCGTCTTCTCCCCCCTCTTGGACGTACCGGCCACCGCATCGGCAGCGCGTACGAGGGCGGCCAGCCGGACACCTTCACCCAGGTCCGTCATGGCCCGACGACGCTCGGGGTCTAGCTAGCCCGGCCCGGCGGGAACCAGCAGTCCTCCTGCCGGCTCGTATCCACCAACTGGGTAATCTGCCAACCGGCTCCGTCGGAGCGGTAGAGCTGGATCGCGTCGATTCCACAATGCGAGAACCCATCGTCGAGGTAGAACGCGTACTTGGTCCACATCTGAGCGAGGCGCTCGTCCACCTGTACCTCCCAATCCCAGATGGGCTCGTCCCAGACCTCTTCCTTGGGCTGGCCGATGCGCTCCACGAATCCTGCGACGCCGGAGAACCGGATTCCGTCGGGCCCCGCTCTCCCGAGGCGGGCGTCGGTATGGAAGACCGACGCGGCCATGTCGCCATCGCTGGTGCGCATCGCTTCGAAAAGGCGCTGGACAGTAGCCACGACTGCGGCCTCTTCATCCTGCCCGGCCTCGCTCGAGGAAGGGAGATTCGCCGTAGATGTCGATTTCGGATCCTCATGTACCGCGGCCGCCGCCATCACCAACAGCCCCATCACCAGCCCGAGCAGCGTCAAAGTCCTCATCCCGTTCCCTCTTGAGTACGAATCGGCGGGGGAACCCGCCGCGTTGGTCTCGAAGTCACGAACCTATCAGTATGGGGAGAAACAGAAAGGGCGCGGAACCCGCCGCCGGGCGCGGCGGTTTTGAATCCAGACCCTGCCTGCCACTCCCTGGAGTCACGATGGCCACGATGGAAGACGCGGTTCGTGAGCGGTACGCAGCCGGAGCCCATGCGAAAGAACCCGCACTCTGCTGTCCCGTGGACTATGACCCTGCGTACCTCGACGTGATTCCCGACGAGGTACTGAGCAGGGACTATGGATGCGGAGATCCCAGCAGGTACCTCGTGCCGGGTGACACCGTACTGGATCTGGGCAGCGGAACCGGCAAGATCTGCTTCATCGCCGCGCAGGTGGTCGGTTCCGGAGGCCGGGTCATCGGTGTGGACATGACCCCCGAAATGCTCGTCGTCGCTCGGACGGCGGCTCCCGTCGTGGCGAAACGCCTTGGATACGACAACGTGGAATTCAGGCGGGGCCGGATCCAGGACTTGCGCCTGGATCTTGACCTCTTCGAAGCCGAACTGGCCCAGCGGCCGGTCGAGACGGCAGACGGATGGATCGGTGCCCAGTCGCGTGCCGATGGGCTGCGAAGGGAACGCCCGCTGGTCGCCGACGGCGAAGTGGACGTGGTGGTCTCAAACTGCGTGCTGAATCTGGTCGACCCGGGGGACAAGGCCACGCTGTTCGGTGAGATTCTTCGCGTTCTGAAGACCGGTGGCCGGGCAGTGATCTCCGACATCGTCGCCGATGAGCCCGTGCCCGAGCAGATACGCGAAGACCCCGAGCTCTGGTCCGGATGCATCGCAGGCGCTCTCACCGAAGTCGGCTTCTTGACCGCATTCGAAGCGGCGGGATTCCACGGGATCCGGATTCTGGAACGGCAACAGGAACCCTGGAGGACGGTCGAAGGGGTCGAATTCCGCTCGGTTACCGTGGAGGCCCACAAGGGCAAGGCGGGTCCTTGTTGGGAACGCAACCAGGCCGTGATCTACAAGGGGCCGTTCAAGGAGATACTGGACGACGACGGTCACCGGATGGAGCGGGGGAGGCGTTATGCGGTGTGTGACAAGACCTTCAACCTCCTGAAGAGCACGCCCTACGAAGC
>JAHEKK010000713.1 GCA_024638395.1 Gemmatimonadota bacterium
AATCATGGCAGCCAGCCTCGATCACGCGATCTGGTTCCACCGCCCGTTCCGCGCCGACGAGTGGATGCTCTACGTGAAAGACGCACCCGTTGCATCGGGCGGCCGCGGGTTCACGCGCGGGGGTTTCTACACCGAGGGCGGCACACTGGTGGCGTCGGTGGCTCAGGAGGGCGTCTTGCGCGTGGTGGACACCAACCTGCGGGGTGGCCCCGGGTCTTGACCGTCCGGTGACTCCGGGGCCCAACCCCCGTCTGCCCTATCGGCGTGCCGCGATCCCCATCACCTCGAAACGAGCGTTGGCCAGCAGCGTTCCGGCCCCGATGAAGGCTCTGGCCGGGTATTCCCGAGTGAAGAACGTCCGGTAGACCTCGTTGAAGGCCCCATAGTCGCCTACGTCGGACGCGAAGACCTGGACGGTGACCAGATCGTCCATGGTGAGCCCCGCGGCCTCCAGGGTGCTCTTGATGCTGTTGAGCACATTCCGGGCTTCAGCCTGGGCCGTTTCGGGCACCTGGCCGCCCTCCAGCCCGAGGGCGCCCGAAAGATAGAGGGTGTTGCCGACCCAGACGGCCTGACTGAAGGGCGCGCCTTCTTCGCCGGCCGAGCGGGGATTCACATAGCTCCTGGACTCCTGGGCTTCGACCGCCGCGACGGCCACAAGGGCCATCGAGGCGCAAAAGAAGAAGACGACGCGACGAATCATGATGCCATCCATGCAAGGCGGGTTGATTGGGCCGGGAACGGGCGGCCCCAACGACGTTGGCGGCACCGTCCCCTGATCCGAGGGTCAGTAGACTACTGTCTGAGCGCGATAGACAAAAGCACACGGCTTCAGGAACCCCCCCGCCAGAGTCGACGTTAGCGTGGAGCCCTCGAACCCCGAACCCACGACACCGACCTATGCGCAACCGATTCGAATCCGGACTCACATTCGACGAGCTCCTACACACCGTCCGCAAGAACCAAGAGCTCTGGAAGGACGTCTATTCCCGGGCTCAGGTACCCGAAGACATCGTGGCGGCCGTCCATGAGCTTACGGGTCCTTGGTACCTCCTGGCCCTTTCCGAAGATTGGTGCGGAGACGCCGTCAACCTCCTTCCGGTCCTGGCACGGTTGGCGGAGCAGGCGGACAATATCGAGCTCCGGATTCTCAGCCGGGACGAGAATCCCGACCTCATGGACGCCCACCTGACGGGAGGCCGGAGCCGGTCGATCCCGGTGGTGATGGTATTGGATTCCGATTTCCAGGAGCGGGGCTGGTGGGGCCCCCGCCCGGCGCCCCTTCAGGATTGGGTGAGACGGGAAGGGCTGGCCCTCGAATCAGGCCCGCGCTACCGGGAAATCCGTCGGTACTACGCGCGGGATAAGGGCCGCACCTTCCTGGAGGAGATCGTCCACCTCCTCGAGACGGCTGAACGCGTCGACCAGCTTGCCACCAGCGGGTAGGCGAGGCCACCACCGACGGGATTTCTGCTCACATCTGCGTACCAACCCTCCGAAGCTCTGATTCATCGGCCAATTGGCCTCAATCGGACCCACAGACACCATACGGGAGGCGCGGTGCGTTCCCTTGCCTACTCTATTGCCGCCTCGGTCGTCTTGACGGCTTGCGCTTCTACCGGCCGTGGACCTCAGATCGAAACGGAGGCCGAAGCGGGAACGGCCCCCGAGCCGACGCAGATCGTGCGGGTGGATACAGTCGTCGTCGAAGCCAAGGGCAGAGCCGAGCTGGAAGGCCGCCTGGCCCGCCTCCAACTCCGGCTTCTGGAGCACGAAGCGGTCATCGACGACCTCAGGCGATCCCTGGACGCCCAACGGCAGGAAGTAGTCCGCAACATGGCCAAGCTCCAGAGTCAGGCCAGCCGAGCTGAAGCCGCTTCCGGCATGGCCGAGGCCGAGCTTGCCCTGCAAGGTCTGGCCGGGGTCACGGACAGTGGTGCGGGATCGGACGAGTACGGAAGGGCCACGGACCTGCTGGTACAGGCGTCCACGGAGTTCGACCGTGGCAACTTCGGCGGGGCCCTCTACCTGGCCAATGAAGCACGGGTTGCCGCCGTCTCGGGATCTGACCGGCTACTCGGATTCGGGACCGCAGCGCCCCAGGCCGGCGAGGTCCCCTTCGCGGTCCCGGTTCCCCTCACCACCCTCCAACGGAGCAACATCCGCGGAGGGCCCGGACTGGATCACGCCATCGCTCTCACCCTGGATCCCGGGGCAGAGTTGACCGGTCTCTCCTATACGTCAGAGTGGGTCAGGGTCTCCTGGGAACGGGGTTCGGAGGGTTGGATCTTCCACACTCTCGTGGCAAGCGGCGATCAGGGGCGTCCCTGAGGGTTCCCACCGAGGATCATCTCCCGTCCGGGGCCATCTCCAGACCGGGCCGGGAGGACCTCTCCCGTGGACCGTGCCGCGTCTTCAGTCGGCGGTCTTCGACGCCTTGGGCTTCTTGGCGGCCTTCTTCACGGAGCGATGCCCCGCCGACGGCTTCTTCCCAGCCGCCTTCCCCCCCGC
>JAHEKK010000714.1 GCA_024638395.1 Gemmatimonadota bacterium
GACGCCGTGGAAGTCCGATGCCGGGAGCGAGGAGTCAGCCACGATCGGTGTTGCTCGAACCCCTTCCGGGTCCACCACGAAGGCAAAGCCCGGCACGCCCGGTATGCTCCCCGTGAGGACCGGGAAACGGCGGTAGAGGCCAAGGCCGAGCATCCAGGTCTGAGACAGCACAGCCCCCCTGCCAAAGGCCTCTTCCAGATCGGCTCTCTGCTTCGCCAGGTCGGAGAGGACCGAAACAGGGAGGGTCAGGGCCCGTTGGAGGGTGCCGTCGGGGGAGTAGGAAAGGAGTGTATTCGTGAGCTCGTCGAAATGGTGTACTCGGCCGTCGCCATCCGCCGCCAGGGAGAGACTGATCGATCGCAGTGGGTCCCGGCTGTCCAGGGCCTCTCGAAGGGCCGGTGGGAGCGTGCCGAAGGCCTCCGGGTCAGACCCCAGGGTGGAGATCAGCGACCCCTCCGACGGCCGCCCGAATACGAAGCGAGGCTCCCTCGGGAGGGCGGCGAAGTCGGTGAGGGGGTGATCCCGGGCACGCACGGTTCCGACGAGCTTTGCTTCTCGGTCGAGCACGGTGATTCGGTTGTTGCCCGAGTCGAACACGGCGACCTGCCCGTCGGGGAGGACCTCCAGGTCCTGAGGGAGCCTCAGCTCACCGGGTCCACTCCCCTCACCGCCGAAGCGGTGTTCCACGGCCAGGTCGTCGCTGAGCATGAGGACCCATCCCCCGGAATCCGCCAGTGCGTATCCGGTGGGCGTGCGGACGAGATCCGCGATGAAGATGATGCCGAAATCGTCGTCGAGGGCGAACTCCAGCGACCTGAGGTGCTCTACCGCGCGTATGGGCTGATCCGACAGCGCCATGGCCGGGATTCCCGTCGCGGGATCGGAGCAGGCTGACAGGGAGGACGAAACGACCGTCACCCACATGGCCCATCTGACGGGCCGCGGCGTCGTTCCCCCGGGGGAGGCGGGGCGGTTGCGTCGGGTCGGCGGGCCCAGCATTCGAGGTTGGCTCCGTGGGTTTCCGGTGGGGGTTGGTGCCCGGTCAACAGGTTGGGCGTGACGGACGCCGGCCTCGGACAATCTCACGGCCTCGATCACGATCCGATCACGGTACCGGTGGTTCGTTTCGGACCATGGGGCTGGAAGAGGATCCAAGGACGTTTGGGAAGGCCGCGGAAGGCCTTCCCTCGAGACGCCTGCGCCGGTGGGGCTAGAAGAGTCCCCAGACACTGTAGTCGTCACAGCGAAGCTTGAGGCGGCTCGTGCTCCCGTCTCTCAGCATCATCTGGTATGTGCCGACGCAGAAGGTCTCGCTGACGCCAACGTTGAAGAAGGCGCCGGCGTCGCCGGAGATGGTGACGGTGGACGTTCCGACCAGGTAGCCGGCCGCCGGACCCCCGTTGTACCAGCCCGACACGAAGGGGGTGCAGTTCGACAGCGCCCACGCCGGCCCGACGGACAAGAGCAGGGCGGCGGTGGCGATGAGGGTGGATCGTACCAAACGGGACATGTGCAATCTCCTGGGTGGAGGTTGGGTTCAGGGCGGTTCGGGCCGTGCCAAGGGCCGTCCGCCCCGCGGGATCCATGATCGGTCAGGTGGACGGGCTCGGGGATGGCCCAACGAGACCGTATTGCCCCTGGCTCCCGCTACGAGCAGTGTTGAGAGCGACGGACCGACCCCTCTGCCCCCTGCGACGCCTTGGCCGCCAACCCTGGAAAGCCCCGCATCGGCATCTCTTCGTGCCTCCTCGGCGAGGAGGTACGGTTTGATGGCGCCCACAAGCGCAACCGGTTCCTTACCGATGTCATGGGCCCGTGGGTCGAGTGGGCCCCCTTATGCCCTGAGGTCGAAGTGGGCATGGGGATCCCGAGAGAGCCCGTCCGTCTCGTGAGGCAGGGCGAGTCGCTCCGGATGGTAGGCACGCGCTCAGGCGACGACTGGAGCGGCCGCATGTCGGACTGGTCACAGCAACGCTCGGCGGCCCTCGGCGGGAGCGACCTCTCCGGTTACCTCCTCAAGGCCAATTCCCCCTCGTGCGGGCCGTTTCGCGTCAAGGTGTATCCCCCCACCGATGGCCCTCCGACACGGGACGGCAGGGGGATCTTCGCGGACCGGCTCATGCAGGCGCTTCCGAACCTCCCCGTGGAAGACGAAGGCCGCCTGAACGACGACCGGCTCCGGGAGAACTTCCTCATGCGGGTCTTCCTGCGTTATCGATGGCTGGAGGGACCGGCCGTCACCCGATCCGCCCGTGCTCTCGTGGAATTCCACAGTCGAGCCAAGATGCTGCTCCTCGCTCATGATCCGGGCGCCTACGGTGTGCTGGGGCGTCTCGTCGCCAATCCAGGCGCTGGAGAGGCGTTGGAGACAACCCTCTCGGACTACGAGAGCCGCATGATGCAAGCCGTCGCTGAGCCCGCCTCCAGGGGACGGCACGTAAACGTCATCCACCACCTCATGGGGTTCTTGAAGAAGGTCCTTCCCTCGCCGGACAGGGCCGACATCCTGCG
>JAHEKK010000715.1 GCA_024638395.1 Gemmatimonadota bacterium
AGCAGAAGCTGGCCGCGGGACTGCCCCGCTGCAATGCCGTGCCCTCAGGAGGGCCATTCCGGAGGAGGCCGCCTGAGCCAGAGCCACACGATGTAGTCCAGCAGGGGCGGTTCGCCTCCGACCTCGCGGAGCCTGCGGTTCAGCTGTCCCCTGTGGTGGGTGCTGTGGGCGATGGCCTGCAGGAGCGTCTCCTGCAGCGTGGTCGGCCCGGCCGGGTGGCCGTCGTCACCACTGAAGTAGGAACTCCACGGCACGGAAACCTCCTCCGCCAGGAGGTCCGATGTCAGGGTGCCCAGGAAACCCCTCAAATCGGCGTGGTAGACTCTCGCCCGATCCAGCACCGCGGGCGGGCCGGCGAAGTCCTCCGGCTTCCAGATCTGGGGCGCGCGGCCCGACCACACGTCCAGGAACGCCTGCTGGGTGTTGTGAAGATGGACCAGCGTTCCCATGAGGTCGTCGTCGGGGACACCGGCGTCCCACTCCAGAGCGGCCGACCAGAGTCGGGAATCGGCCCACTCCATATGCCGGCAGAGATCGTTCATGGTGTCCACGATCATGCCACTTCCCCCCTTCAACGTTCCGGCCGCTCCGGCTCCCCGCCGTGCAACGCATCGTAGAAATCGAACATCTCACGCTTGTAATCGGCCTTTCGGGCGCGCTCGAAGGGCTCGATGATCTCGAAGAGTGTCTCCAGCCGTTGTGGCATGGTTAGATGGTCGCGCAGGTCGCCTTCCGTGAGGAATCCCCGCGAGCAGAGCTGCTGGGTCTTACGGAAGTACGACTTGATGAGTCGGCGGGCGTCGTTGGTGCGCGCCGCTCGCTCGCGCTCCTCGGCGGGCAGTTCGTCAGCGGAGTCGAGCCGCCGGAACAGCTCTCCGGCCCAACCGCGGCCGTGTTCGTCCTTCCAGGAACGGACGAGTCGGGCCGCCCGGTAGTACTTTCGGGACCAGAATTGATCGTGCAGATGGGAAATCAGCAGGCCGCGCTGTGGGTCCTGTCCGGTCATCGCACTTTGGGTTGGAGACGATTCTGAGCAACTTTCCTGTATGAAGATCCACACGATCCTTGCCCTTTTCCAGTCGGCCACCGCCGCCTGGTGGAGACACCAGTCGCCCGCGCGCAGCGCCGCCATCGCCTTCTATACGCTGATTGCGATGGCGCCCATCATGATTTTCGGCATCGCCGGAGCGAGTCGGATCTTCGGCAACGGGGCTTTGCGGCCGATGTGGTCGGGATGGTCATCGACCGCATTTCGGAGCCGCAGGGAGGACTCGGGGCCTCCCTCTTTGCGATCGGTGTGGTGATCCTCGCCACGACGGCGGTCTTCGGTCAGCTGCACACCGCCCTGAACCAGATCTGGCGGGTCGAAAAGGAAGACACGAGGCGGTTCGTCCTCTTCGTCAAGCGGCGATTCCTCTCCCTGGTGACCGTCTTCACGCTGGGGCTGGCCGTGCTCACGGCGGTGGTCGCCCGGGTCGCCATCGAATCGGCGAGCCACGCGCTTCACGTCGTGGGGGGGAACGAACCCGCCCCGGGAGATTGGTCCGGCGCCGGGCTCCCCATCTACATGGGGGTGTTCCTGCTCTTCGGCTTCCTCAACCACGTCCTGCCCGACGCCAAGGTGAAGTGGTCGGAGGCCGCGCTGGGAGGAGCCGTGTCGGCGGGGCTCTTCATGGTGGGCGCCTGGGGCATGTCGGCCTACCTTTCCCGCGCCGGTCTCACCTCGGTGTACGGAGCGGCCGGATCCCTCGTCATTACGCTCATCTGGGTCTACTACTCCTCGATGATTTTTCTCTGGGGAGCCGAGGTGGCGCGTTCCTCCCACCTGGTGGACCGGCGCATCCGAGAGGAAGGGGAACGGGAGGGCTTCGCGGAGACCGAACTCGCCGCCCGCAGCGGAGACGACTAGCCGGTCACCCGCCGGATGAGCGCGCGTCCGATAAAGCGGACGCGGTCCCTGAGGGGAAGCCGCCCCACCGTCGTCTTCACCACTCCTCGTGTGAAGTAGGTCTTCTCGCTGTAGTCGATGGCGACGTCCACGAGAACGGGTCTTCCGGTCTCCGATCGGGCCAGCGCCTCCCGGACCACGGCCTCGACCACGTCATCGGAGTCCATCTTCAGGAACTCGATGCCCATGCCTTGCGCAAAGCCCTGCAGATCATAGTCGGGGAGTTCGCTGGCCACCTTGCGGTTCATGGCGGTGGATTGGAACTGCGCGATCTGGGCCAGCTCGCGGTCCCTGAGCACGAAGATCATGCACCCCACATCCTGCGCCCCGGCCGTGATGAGTTCCAGTCCGGTCATCAGGAAAGCGCCGTCGCCGGCCAGCCCCGCGACCGACCGCTCCGGACAGGCCAGCTTCGCCCCGATGGCGGCCGGGACCGAATAGCCCATGCACGAGTAGTCGACCGGCGCCAGGAACCGCCGCGGCCCGGTGAGCCGGAGCCCCTCCATGGCCAGGAAGGTCCCGTTCCCCGAGTCGGTGGTGTACACCGCGTTCGGACCCAGA
>JAHEKK010000082.1 GCA_024638395.1 Gemmatimonadota bacterium
TCGCCGGGACGAGGCAGCGTCTGGACCGTGAGAAGCAGCTGCGGATCAAGGAGCGCGGCGTAAAGCTGGGCGACTTCGCGCATCTGCGGGCCCAGGGCGAGGTCAGCACGCTCCAGCTCATCATCAAGGGCGACGTGGACGGGTCGGTTCAGGCCGTGTCCGACTCCCTCGAGCAGCTCTCCACCGACGAGGTGAAGGTCGAGATCGTCCACAGGGGCGTGGGGGCCATCAACGAGTCCGATGTGGGTCTTGCGCTGGCCGCAGGGGCCGTGATCATCGGATTCCGGGTCCGGCCCGACGGCGGAGCCAGGCAGATGGCGAACCGGGACGACGTGGACATCCAGGCCTATGACGTCATCTACGAGGCAGTCGACGATGTCCGTGCGGCCCTGGAAGGCATGCTCTCGCCCGAGCGCCGGGAAAAGATCCTCGGTGCAGCCGAGGCGAGAGAGATCTTCAAGATCAGGGGCATTGGCACGATCGCAGGAAGCTACGTCACCGAGGGATCGATCAAGAGGAACGGAAAGGCCCGGGTCATCCGCGACGGGATTGTCATCTACGACGGCGAAATCGGCTCCCTCAAGCGCTTCAAGGACGACGCGAAGGAAGTCAAGGAAGGCTTCGAGTGCGGGATCGGCATCACCAACTTCAACGACCTGAAGGTGGGCGACGTGATCGAGACCTATTCGGTCGAGGAGATCGCACGTACCCTTGCCAGCTCCGCCCAGGCTTCCGGGTGATCCCACTCCGAACCCACGGACCATGACTCCATGGTGGTCACCGTCTCGAGCTGGGAGCTGTCCCTTCCCGGGTCCGATTCGCTGAAGGCCAAACGCTCGGTCCTCCGGTCTCTGAAGGACCGGCTCGCGCGCCTCAACGTGTCTGTGATCGAATCCGGGCTCCAGGACGACCGTCGGCGTGCCCGTGTTTCCGTGGCGTTCCTTGCAGCACACAACGCCCAGGCCGACGCCATACAGGAATCGGTCGACCGGGTGGTGTCCGGAGCTCGCGATGCGCTGGTCGTGAATTCGAAGACGGAGCGGTGGTAGTGGGTCGCCGGTTGGAACGCCTCGGGGAGCAGCTGCGCAGGGAGTTGGCCGGGTTGATCCGGCATCAGGTGCGGGATCCCGACGTCGGCTCGGTGATCGTAACCGGCGTGGACGTCACCTCCGACCTCTGGTTGGCTCGCGTCTACGTGCAGACCACAGGGACGGAGGGGGAGCAGGCCCGCACCCTGGCGGGCTTGACCCGGGCTGCGCCGTTCCTCCGTTCGACGCTCGGCAAGAACCTCCACATAAGGCGGATGCCGGAACTCCGCTTCATGCCCGACGATTCCGTACAGGCAGGGCAGCGGATCGAGGAGATCCTGCGGGATGTGCTCCCTGATGAGGCGGAAGGTGAGGAAGAGTGACGGGCTCCCGCCCTGACGCCGGCATCCTTCTCGTAGACAAGCCCGTCGGTCCCACGTCCCACGACGTCGTTGACGTCGCCCGGAGGGCATTCGGCATCCGTAGGGTGGGGCACACGGGGACCCTGGACCCGTTCGCCTCCGGCCTGCTTGTCCTCTGCATCGGGAAGGCGACACGCGTGGCCGAGTTCCTGGTGGGCCTGGACAAGCGCTACGAAGCCGAGGCGCGGTTCGGCCGCTCAACGGACACCGGAGACCACTTGGGGACCGAGTCGGGCCGGGACGAGCACTGGAAGGAGATCAGCGCGCCCCGGGTCAGAGAAGTGCTGGAGAGCCTGAGGGGGAGCCGCCTCCAGACTCCGCCCGCCTATTCCGCCATCAAGGTGGGCGGGACGCCGGCGCACCGGAGGACCCGGAGAGGGGAGACGGTTCACCTGGCTCCTCGGCAGGTCCGGATCGACGAGTTGGACCTCGTCTGGTATCGCCCTCCCGACCTGGGCCTGCGAGTGGGCTGCTCCAGCGGCACCTATGTGCGGAGCATCGCCCGGGAGTTGGGCGAGGGTCTGGGGACCGGGTGCCACCTGACGGGCCTTCGGCGCACCCACGTCGGGCCCCTTTGCGTCGACCATGCCGTGTCCATCGAAGCGCTACGGGAGTGCTCGATCCCCGAGGATTCCTGGGTGGACTGGGGAGCGGCCCTCGGCCACCTGCCCGCCTTTTTCGTCGATCGAGAGCAGGCTAGCCGCCTTGCCATGGGGCAGGCGGTGGGCCACGACGTTCCGGATGCGCAGGTCGGGGCCGTCTTCCTGGACGGCGATCTGATCGGTCTGGCCGAAGCGGTGGGCGGACGCCTCAAGCCCAGAAAGGTCCTCGGGGGTGCCTGAGCGGATGAATGCCTCTCTCGGGTTGCCCCTGGACGGCCGCCCCGCCGTCGTCACGGTGGGGACATTCGACGGGGTGCACCTGGGCCACTGGGCCGTGTTGCAGGAAATCAAGACCCGCGCGAAAGCCCGCGGTGGACGCAGCATTCTCGTGACCTTCGATCCCCACCCCCTTCAGGTCGTTCGCCCCGATGAGGCCCCACTCCTGCTGACCACGCCGGAGGAGAAGCGGGAGATTCTGGCCGAGAGCGGTCTGGAATACGCCGTCTTCCTGGCCTTCACGTCGAGGCTCCGGGAGATGTCGCCCCGGGAGTTCGTACGGGACGTGCTTCTGGCCAAGCTGGGGATGGACGAGCTCGTCATCGGCTACGACCACGGTTTCGGGCGGGGGCGGTCCGGAGACGTCGAGACCCTCAGGAGCATCGCCGACGAAGAGGGATTCCGGCTGGACATCGTCGACGCCGTCGAGGTGGAAGGCCATCGACCCTCGTCGTCGGCTGTGCGGCGGGCGCTCCAGGGCGGGGATCTGGAGGCGGCCAACCGTGCTCTCGGGCGACCCTACGGACTCCGGGGCCGGGTGGTGCATGGAGACGGAAGGGGGCGCTCGCTGGGGTTCCCCACGGCGAATCTTCAGGCGGGAGACGGAAAGCTCGTCCCCGCACCGGGGATCTACGCGGTCTGGGTACACCATCCCTGGGGCCGTTCGATGGGAGCCCTCCACGTGGGACCCAGGCCGACCTTCCCCGGCTCGCCTCCCACGGTCGAGGTTTTTCTCCTCGATTTCGAAGAGGATCTGTACGGCCGGTCCGTACGGCTCGACTTCGTCCACCACCTCAGGTCGGTGGAGCCCTTCACGACGGTTCAAGCCCTCGTGGACAAGATGGAGCAAGACGTACTCCGGGTTCGAGAGCGGCTGAGCCAGGTGTAGTGCCCAAGTACGTTGGTGACCGGGTGGATCGTCCCCGCGTGAATCTCGCTATGAGCGACTGGACGATCGACCTCACCAGAGGAGGTCAAGACCGCGTGGGCCGGGGTTGGAAGTCGGCGAGGGGTCAATTGAACCGAGTTGACATGGCCGACTGACCAAACGCTCTCCCCGCATGCCGCGAGTGGTCGATCGACAGGCCTGCCGGAACCCACGGATCCTGGACGGCACTCCGCATGCCCCCGAAGTCCGCAACCAGAAACTCCAACCAACTCGTCAGAGAACAACGTCCACGGGCATTGCAGCCAGGAACGCGCGAAGCTTCCAGGCCGTCCTCTCCCCCCAGGTCCCCGGACGAGGGTGCGGCCCCCATGACCGTCGTCGACGGGCCCTTGGCCCCCGGTCTGGAGGCCGTAGGGGAGTGCCCTCGTCGGGCACCCGGCCTGAACGAATCGACCGGGAGGGGGCCCTTGTTCCGCCGTGACGCCCCGGTTACGCTTGTAGTGCTATGCACCATACGGCACGTCGTGCCGTATCCTGCTAGCCTCGCCGGCCTTCCGCCATTCGGGTGGGGACCGGCCCGAGATCAGCTACACGACCTGGGCTTCCCGGCATACAGCCCGAGCCTGGCTTCCCCTGCAGCATCGACTCTTGCGGAGGCACGGAAGAGAATGAGCTTCGACAAAGAAGAGATCGTAAAGAAGTATCAGCTCCACGACTCCGATCGTGGGAGCGCTCCCGTTCAGATCGCCCTCCTTACGGCGCGGATCAATCACCTGCGGGACCATTTCGATCAGCACAGGCACGACCACCACAGCAGGCAGGGCCTGTTGAAGATGGTGGGTCGTCGCCGGCGCCTTCTCGAGTACCTCAAGCGGACCGATCTGGAGCGTTACAGAGGGCTGATCCAAGACCTGGGGCTGCGACACTAGTCCACGGGGCGCATCCCGGCGCTCTCGCCGGCCCGTCCCACTTTGAGCAAAGCCCGCCTCCGCCACCGGGTGCCGGTGGCTACCCTGGAAGAGATGATGATAAAGAGAATCGAACGGCAGTTCGCCGGACGGACCCTGATCCTCGAGGTCGGCCGGATGGCCCGCCTCGCGCAAGGGGCCTGCCTGGTGCAGTACGGTGACACGATGGTCCTGGTGGCCGCGACGGTGCAGGACCGCCCCACGCACCTCCCCTTCTTCCCCCTGACGGTGGAATATCGGGAGAAGACCTACGCCGCCGGCAAGATCCCCGGTGGTTTCTTCAAGCGCGAAGGGCGGCCTTCCGAGAAGGAGATCCTGGCAGCCCGCCTGACCGATCGGCCCCTTCGGCCGCTCTTTCCCGACGGGTTCATGTACGAAACGCAGATCCACGCCCAGATCCTGAGCGCGGATCAAGAGAACGACGCTGATGTCCTGGCGCTGCTGGGGGCTTCGGTGGCACTCAATACCTCGAAGATCCCCTTCAACACACCCGTCGCCTCCGTCCGGGTCGGGCGCATCCAGGGCAACTGGGTCGTGAACCCCACGTTCCAGCAGCTCCAGTACTCGGACGTGGACGTGATCGTCGCAGGGTCGAAGGAAGCGATCACCATGGTGGAGGGGGGCGCCATCCAGGTGCCTGAAGAGGACATCCTCCAGGGACTGCAGGTGGCTCACGACGCGATCCGGGAGCTCATCGATATCCAGATGGAGATCATATCGGGGCGCCAGGTACCGGATATGGAATGGTCGGCCCAGGCCCCCGATGGTGCGTTGGCCGACAAGGTCGCGAGTCTGGTCGGCGGCCGCATGGCCGAAGCCATGAGCATCGGCGACAAGAAGGAGCGCGGACAGGCCGTTTCCGACATCCACGACGACATTCTCGGCCAGGTGGTGGAGGCCGACCCGGAGTACGACGAGTCATCGGGCGACGTCGCGGACATCCTTCGGGCGATCGAGAAGAAGACGATGCGGTCGCGGATTCTCCGGGACGGAGTGCGGGCCGACGGTCGGGGTACCGATGACATCCGGGACATCACGGTCGAGGTGGGCGTGCTCCCCCGGTCCCACGGCTCGGCGCTGTTCACTCGGGGCCAGACCCAGTCTCTCGGGGTGATCACCCTGGGGACGTCCTCGGACGAGCAGCGGATCGACTCCATCGACAGTCGTGAGAGTCTCACCAAGAGCTTCATGCTCCACTACAATTTTCCGCCTTTCTCTGTCGGTGAAGCACGGCCCATCCGCTCCACGTCGAGGCGTGAGATCGGCCACGGGGTGCTGGCAGAGCGGGCGATCCAGCCGCTGCTGCCCGCCTACGACGACTTCCCGTATACGATCCGGATCGTCTCCGAGATTCTCGAATCCAACGGATCCTCGTCGATGGCGTCGGTCTGCTCGGCGTCTCTGTCCCTCATGGACGGCGGTGTGCCGATCCAGGCGCCGTGCGCGGGCGTGGCCATGGGTCTCATCAAGGAAGGCGACGACGTCGCGATCCTGACCGACATCCTGGGCGTGGAGGATGCCCTGGGTGACATGGACTTCAAGGTGGCCGGCACCCGGACCGGGATCACGGCCATCCAGATGGACATCAAGGTCGAAGGGCTGACCGTCGCCCTTCTCGAGGAGGCGCTGCAACGTGCGAAGCGGGGCAGGATGCACATCCTGGACGCCATGGATCGAGTCCTTCCAGGCGCTCGCGAGGATCTGTCGCCCTACGCACCGCGGATCGAGGCCATTCAGATCAATCCCGAGAAGATCGGCGAGATCATCGGTCCGAAGGGCAAGACCATTCGGGCCATTCAGGACGAGTCGGGCGCACAGATCGATATTGACGACTCGGGGATCGTGAAGATTGCCGCCATTTCCGGCGAGGCCGGTGCCCGCGCCCGGGAGATGATCGAAGCCATCGTCGCGGAGCCCGAAGTCGGGCGGATCTACCAGGGCCCGGTCAAGAACACCACGACCTTCGGCGCCTTCGTCGAGATCATGCCCGGTACGGAAGGCCTCTGCCACATCTCGGAGTTGGCGGACCATCGGGTCGAGAAGACCGAGGACGTCGTCAGGAAGGGGGACGTGGTCCGGGTGAAGCTCCTCTCCATCGATGAGAAGGGGCGCCTTCGCCTTTCCATGAAGGCCGCCGCCGCCGAAGACGCCGCCGGGGGTATGCAGGAAGCTGCCGCCGTCCAGGAGGGCGGTGACGCGGCCTGACGGAGAGGACCGTCGCGCCATGACCGGTGAGGGGGCGGAGCCGGGCGTCCCGAGGTCCACGGAGCTGGAGAATGGGCTCCAGGTTGTGACCGAGAGCATTCTGGGCGTCCGCTCCGCGGCCGTGGGCGTGTGGGTTCGCCAGGGGGCGGCCCACGAGCCCCTCCGGGTCCTCGGCTCCAGCCACATGCTCGAGCACATGGCGTTCAAGGGGACCCGGAGCCGCACACCGCATCAGATCGCCCTTGCCCTCGAGAGCCTCGGGGGCTCCCTGGACGCCTACACCTCCCGGGAGCACACCAGCTATCAGGCGCGTGTGTTGGACGAGAATCTTCCGGAGGCCGTGGACGTGCTCTCGGACCTCGTAGTCCACCCGCTCCTCAAGGCCAAGGACCTGGAGCGGGAGAAGGAGGTGGTCCTGGAGGAGATCGCGACGGTTGAGGATACCCCCGATGACCTCGTTTTCGAGCTCCACGGGGACCGGATGTGGGGTGGCCATTCCTACGGACACTCCATTCTGGGGTCCCGGAACTCGGTGGCCGGTCTCGAGAGATCGGACCTCATCGACCTCCACCGGGGGGCCTATACGGGCTGCAACCTCGTGGTCGCCGCGGCCGGGAACATCCACCACGAGGCCGTGGTCGATCTCGTCCGGAAGCGGTTCGGCCAACTCGAGCGCGGCGCCGCCCGGGCGCCGGTCACCCCCCCCGCGCCGACCCGGCCGGGGACGGACCGTATCCAGCGGGCGACGGCCCAGACCCACATCGTGATCGGCTGCTCCACCCCCGGCCATGCCCACCCTGACCGCTATGCCCTCGTGCTCCTGTCGGCGGCCTTTGGGGGCGGGATGAGCTCACGGCTCTTTCAACGAATCCGTGAAGAGCTGGCTTTGGCCTACTCAGTCTATTCGTTTCAGTCCTTCTATTCGCAGGCCGGGGTCTCAGGGGTGTACGTCGGTACCCGGCCGGGCTGGGCGGAAGCGGCCCGGGAGGCGCTCCTGGACGAATTCGGGCGACTCTGGGAGGAGGGTCTTCCTCCGGAAGAGCTCGATCAGATCAAGAACCAGGTGAAGGGACAGATCATGCTGTCCCTCGAATCGACGGGCGCCCGCCTGTATCGTTTGGCGGGGTTCGCCCTATACGACGAACCGTTCCTGCCGTTGGACGACTTGCTGGCCCGGATCGAGGGCGTCGACGAGGACGACATAGCCCGGGTCGCGAAGGCGACCTTCGATCCCGCGGGCCAGTACACGCTCTGCCTGGGGCCCGACCCCGACGGCGACAGTGGGAACGGCGCCGAAGATCCGTTCCCTACCACCGCGATCAGCTAACCTAGGAAGCGCCGACATGCTCATCGGAGTCCCGAAAGAGATCAAGAACAACGAGTACCGGGTCGCCCTGACCCCCGCCGGCGCCGAAGCCCTGATTCAGGCCGGTCACACCGTCATGGTCCAGTCGCGAGCGGGGCAGGAGAGCGGTTTCACCGACGACTTCTACGAGGGAGCCGGTGTCCAGATCGTCCAGACCGCCGAAGACGTGTGGGGCCAGGCCGAGATGATCATGAAGGTGAAGGAGCCCATCGAACCCGAGTGGCCCCTGATTCGCAAGGGCCAGCTCCTGTTCACCTACTTCCATTTCGCGGCCTCGAAGCCCCTCACAGAGGCACTGCTCGAAAGCGGGGCGGTGGCGGTGGCCTACGAGACCGTGGAGCTCCCCAGTGGTGAGCTTCCCCTCCTCACTCCCATGAGCGAGGTCGCCGGGAGGATGGCCATCCAGGAGGGGGCGAAGTACCTGGAGCGGCCTGTGGGTGGGTCGGGAATCCTCCTGGGAGGCGTCCCAGGGGTTCTGCCCGCCAAGGTCCTGATTCTCGGGGGTGGCGTGGTGGGCACCCATGCCGCCCGCATGGCCGCGGGGCTGGGAGCCCGGGTCTCCTTGATGGACATCTCCCTTCCGAGACTTCGGTACCTCGCCGAGGTCATGCCGGCCAACGTAAGTCTCCTCTATTCGACCCGGTACGCCATCCGTAAGCAGCTACGGGACGCGGACCTGGTGGTGGGCGCGGTGCTCCTGCCCGGCAAGAAGGCGCCGAGCCTGGTGGTGAAGGAAGACCTGACCACGATGCGCCCCGGGTCGGTAATCGTGGACGTGGCGGTGGACCAGGGAGGGTGTGTCGAGACCATCAAGCCGACGACCCATGAGGAGCCGACCTACGTGGTGGACGGTGTCATCCACTACGGAGTCGCGAACATGCCCGGCGCCGTGCCGAGGACATCGACCCTGGCCCTCACAAACGCGACCCTCCCCTATGCCATGGACCTGGCCCGCCTGGGATGGAAGGGCGCCTGCTCCGCCGATCCCTGTCTTGCCAAGGGCATCAACGTGGTCAATCACCGGGTAACCTATCCGGGGGTCGCGGAGGCCTTCGAGATGGAATGCGACCCGGTTTCAAAGCACCTGACTCTCGATTCCATCGCTTAGAAAGACAATGCGTTAGGGTAGGTCATATGATCGTCAGGTTCAAACGGTTGCCCCACAACCCGGACCTCCCTCTCCCGGCCCGGGCCTCCGAAGGGGCGGTAGGATACGACGTGCGCTCGGCCGACGAGGCCGTCGACCTTGCCCCCGGAGAGATCCGCCTCGTGTCGACGGGCCTCACGCTGGAGTTGCCCCCCGGCGTCGAGTGCCAGGTCCGGCCCCGGTCGGGTCTGGCGGCCCGACACGGGATCACGTTGCCCAACAGCCCGGCCACGATCGATCCGGACTACCGTGGCGAGCTCAAGGTGATCATGCAGAACCTGGGCCGGGAGACGTTTCGGATCGAACGGGGAGAGCGCATCGCGCAGTTGGTTTTCCAACGATTCGAAACGCCGGCCGTGGAGGAGGTCCACGCCCTCTCCACGACGGAGCGGGGCCAGGGCGGCTTCGGGAGCACGGGGGCGGACTGAGCCTCCGCCGCCGGGGCCGTCTGGAACGTCGGGATCCGGGGGGCCGCGCACCCTCATGGGGCCGCCTCGAACCGCCGACACTCGGAAGGCGCGGGTGGAGCGCGGGGCGCAGTCGGTCGCGAGAGCCTCGACAGCCTTCTTGTAGGCAGGGCGACCGGACCTTAGCTTCGACCCTCCGCTTCCTACACAGATGTTTACGGGGGACCATCCAGGGGTACGAGATCTCTTGTCCACCTTCATGAAGTGGTTCGATTCGGGGCGGCTGATTCCGGTCAACGACATTGCCGTCGACCTGGGAACGGCCAATACCCTCGTGTACGTGAAGGGGGAGGGCATCGTGCTGAACGAGCCCTCGGTGGTCGCAGTGCAACGGGGCACCAAGCAGATCCTGGGGGTGGGCCTCGAGGCCAAGCGGATGCTCGGCCGGACCCCGGAGGGGATCGAGGCGGTGCGGCCCCTCAAGGACGGTGTCATCGCCGATGTGGATGTCACC
>JAHEKK010000716.1 GCA_024638395.1 Gemmatimonadota bacterium
AACGATGCCAAGGATGACCGTCTGTCCGGCCAGGACTACCTGTCCTGCGCCTCCTGCCACGATGGCGGTGCACACGACGGCCGTGTCTGGGACATAACCGATGGCGGAGAAGGCCTTCGCAACACGATTGACCTTCGGGGCAGGTCCGGAACGGATCACGGGCGCGTACACTGGAGCGCCAACTTTGACGAAATCCACGACTTTGAGGGGGACATCAGGGGCGTGTTTGCAGGCTCCGGCCTGCTCAGCAACGCCGACTTCCAGCAGACTGCTGATCCACTGGGTCCCCTGAAGGCCGGCCGCAGCCAGGACCTGGATGACCTGGCAGCCTACGTGTCATCCCTCTCAGAGGCGGGCGCGAGTCCATTCCGGAACGCGGACGGCTCACTTTCTCCCGAGGCCCTGGCCGGACGCGAGGTTTTCCAGCTGTCCGATTGCGGGGCCTGTCATTCGGGAAGCCGTTTCACGGACAGCCCCGCAGGCGTGCTCCATGACATCGGAACCCTGAAATCCAGCAGCGGAGGCCGGCTGGGAGCGGCCCTGACCGGGATCGACACCCCTACGCTGCGGGGAGTGTGGGCCACGGGCCCATACCTGCACGACGGTTCAGCCCTGACCCTGGGTGATGCCGTAGAGGCGCATCAGGGCACAGTCCTCTCGTCTGCCGAATTGGCCAATCTCGTGGCTTACCTGCAGGCCATCGACGACGAAGAGGCCGCTGCTCCCGCCTCTGGGCAGCCCCCCGCCATCAACCCCGTCGGTGACCAGACCACGCAACTTGGAGAACAGGCGAGCCTTCAGCTGGCTGCCTCAGAGCCGGACGGTGACGATGTGGTGTTCAGTGCCAACGGCCTTCCCTCCGGGCTTTCGGTCTCTGCCGACGGCCTGATCTCAGGGGCTCCTGGCACGAGCGGTGTCTTTCAGGTCACGGCCAGGGCGACTGACGTGGATGGTTCTGATGCCGCGCAGTTCATCTGGCGGGTTCTGCCTCCGGACGCGCCCGCGACCTACCTATGCTACCTGGTCGCCGACAATGATACAGGGCCTGACCAGCTGACCGTTCTGGTGGATGGCGTGGAGACCCTGATCGGCGAAACCGGAACCGGCGACATCGAGGGCGCTGCCTACAACCCGTTCACAGCCGAATTCTATGCTGCCAATGGGGGCGAGTTTGGGGTCGTGGACACACAGACCGGACAGTTCACCCCAATCGGTGCCTTCGGAACCGCCTCCGGGGCCCTGGGCGCGGACAGATCTCTTTCTGACGTGGACGCGATGACGGTGGATCCGGCAACGGGCGTCCTGTATGCCATCACCCTGAAGTATGGCGAGAATGATCTGATGGTAGCGGTGGACCCCGCCACGGGTTCGGCCATTCCGAATTTTTTCGGACCGGGCGCCGACTACGTGGGCATCCAGGCAGCAGGGGACGTCCAGAACATCGATGACATAGCCATCGACCCTGCCACGGGGGTCATGTACGGTGTAGGCACGGCGGGCAGCAGCTTGCTGTTTACCATTGACAAGGCTACCGGTGAGACCGCTGTCATCGGAGGCATTGCCCAGGAAATAGAAGGGCTCGCGTTCCGACCTGATGGACGGCTGCTTGGAACCACCGGCGACTTTGATCGACGGGTCGTGGAAATCGATCCGGCCACCGGCGATTCACAGGTAATCGTGGCCCTCTCCGTAGGCTTCGACTATGAGGGCATCGACTGCCAGGGGCCATCCGCCACGCTTTCGTTCGCCGGCGCGGTGTTCGAGGATCAGGATGAGGACGGGGCGTTCGGAACCGCCGACTCGGGATTTGGCGGTGCCCGGGTGGACCTGTTCCGCGACGTTGATGCCGACGGTGCAATCGGCGCTGCCGACGCCTTCGTGCGCTTCGTTTCCACGAAGGCGGACGGATCCTTCAGCGTACTCCTTCCCGAGCTCGGCTCGTATGCGGCTCGCGTGGACTACGCAAGCCTGCCCCCCGGAGCCACTCCGGTGACTCCCAACCTGGCGACGGCCACTTTTGGTGCGGCCGGTGAGGCTGACCTCGACAATCTCTTCCCTTTCATGGTTGACCGGACGGAGACCAATCTCTTCTGCTACCTGGTGGCGGACGAGGGTGCCGGACTCGGCGACGGTGATGTCCTTACCAGACTCAACAAGGGGTCATTGTTCGAAACGTCCGTGGGCGGCACGGGCACCCAGTTCATTGAAGCCATGGCCTTCAATCCGCAGCAAACTGCACTGTATGCCGCCAGCGGTCGCCGATTCGGCACGCTGGACACCGGCACAGGCCAGTTTACAGAGATCGGGACGTTTGGCAACGGGCAGGGTGCTGCCGGAGGCGTATCGTTCTCTGATGTGGACGGCCTCGCGTTTGATCCGAACACGGGCATCCTGTACGCAGCGGTGCGGCGCCTTGGAAATCCCGACGTGCTCATCCAGGTCAATCCCGTGACCGGGCGTGCCGTTCCGGGCGCCTTTGGCGGAGCGGACTACGTTGAGATT
>JAHEKK010000083.1 GCA_024638395.1 Gemmatimonadota bacterium
AGCCTTCCCGGTCACCCCGGTCGAAACGGATCTCGTCGATACGGTCCCGGGCACGCCGGGCGAGTGGACCCCCTCCGGACGGGTCCACCAGGGGCACTTGTCGAAACGCCTCGATCGCTGCATCACATTGCCCGAGGGACGCCAGGATGTCGGCCCGGTCGAAGTGTGCTTGTGGAAGCAGCGTCCGCGGCTCGCCAAGCTCGATGGTGCGCTCCAGGTGGATCAAGGCCTCTTCATCCCGTCCGTTGCTCCGCAGCTCCTCGGCCACCGCGAAGGAGCAGCGGCCGATGTGCCAACCCGTATCTCCCCGGAGGCGTCGAGGCGCCTCCTCGAAGTGCTCCTCGAAAAAGATGAGAGCACGCTCGCAATCCCCCATCTCTTCATGGGCCATCGCAGTCTCGTAGATTACGTCCAACTCGTCCCGATGGCTGCCCAGGGCCCGGAGGTACAGGGGCAGCGCCCGGCCGTACTCGCCGCTGTTGCTGTAGTGCCGGGCCAGAGGAAGGGTCAGGCCCTCGACCACGAGCCCCGGCCGGAAGTCGGTGGCGGCCTCGATGGCCGATGCCACCCCGAATCCGTCTCCGCTCTCGTTGAACCGCATGGCCAGGGCCACGAGGTCCGAGACCGCCTGGTCGGCCACGGCACTGTCTTCGGCCACGGCGGAATCGTAAAGGACATGAGCCTCGTCCACCCGGCCGATGGCGGCATACGCGTGGGCCGCGCGGACAAACCCCCCCGTACCCGGGTTCTCCTGCAACAGGGAAAGCCGGTACTCGGCGAGGGCATCCTCGAAGTCGCCCCTCGCAAAGGCCCGGTCTCCTCTCACCTGTGCGGTCTCTTCGGCCGGGTCGGTGCCACACGCGGCAACAAGAGCGGCCAGCACGGCGACCCACACGCGTTGTCGCCGTCCCATGTCTACCATGCCTGGCCTCATTGAAGAAACAGAGCCGCGCCTTTGGGAGCGCGGCCTCCGACCTACACGCTGGGAATCTAACGAGGAATCAGGGCCGCTCCGACCCCTCCGAACGTCACCGGATCTGGTACAACGGGCCACGTCTCGTGTTCCCGCCGGGGCCTTCCTTGACGCCCCGGGCCCGACGCACCCCACCAGGCGCCCTCCGGACGGTGGGCAAGGGCGCTGGCACCTCTCAGTCGGGACGTTCCCGGCGGAGCGTTGCCAGGTAGGCCCGGGGCCGCAGGTCCTGGGGGGCTTCCTCGGCGGCCCGCTCCCACTGCTCTACGGCCGAGTCCCGGTCTCCGAGCTTGTGACAGATGGTGCCATAGAGAATCCTCGCCCCCGTGTAAGCCGGACGTTCTTCCAGGATCGACTCCACCTCGCTCCTGGCCTGCAGTAGCTGACCTGTTTCGAGGAGGGCCTTGGCAAGCCTCATGCGGATATCGACGAAGCGGGGCCGCAGGAGGAGGGCCTCCCGATACTGGCCGACGGCCAGTTCGGGAGCCCCCGTCGCCGCATACAGGTCGCCGAGGCCGGCATGCGTGGTGGCGATATTGTTCCCTACGTCACCCCGGAACCGGGCATCCCCTTGGCGGCCTTCAAGCTCAGCGGCTCGGGCCACCGCCTCCCTGGCCTGGGGGAACTGCCCAAGGTCGTTCAGGACAATCGCTCGATTCAGGTGCGCCTCGACGTACCCGGGGTTCACGCGGACGGCGTGGTCGAACTCCTCGAGGGCCGCCTCCGAGGAGCCCAACAGGGCGAGGCAGAGACCCGCCTTGTTGCGGACGTCGGCAAAGTCGGGATGCTTCTCGATGAGAGTCCTGAAATCGGCAAGGGCGGACCCGTAGTCGTCGCGCTCGAAGGCGCTGACGCCGCGAGTCAGGATCTGACGCGCCACATAATCGAAGGAGGACATTTCCACCCTGGCTGGGAACCCTACGGTCTGCAGACCAGCAATCCTGGCCTTGTGGGCCCATGTGCCGCAAGGGCTCCGGTTCAGACGGGTCCGGCGTGGAGAAGGCCCTCAGGGTCCTCGGGACGGCAGGCTGCAACGAGACCCGCCAGACTTGTGCCGAGCTCCCTAGACGAGGGCGGCGCCGTCGCCGGTCGGTCGTGCGGCGCGGAACCACGCGAGGGTCTTCTCCAGCCCTTCTTCGAGACCCACCGCAGGGTCGTAGCCCAATCGCTGGCTGATGCCGGTGATGTCGGCGAGGGAGTCGCGCACGTCACCGGGCCTCGGCTCGCGGTGCCGGGCCGGGAGATCGACGCCGACGATCCTGGTGATCTCCGTCCACAGACGGTTGATGGAGATCCGCTCACCGCATCCCACGTTGAATACGCCGCCCAAAACCCCGGGGCCGTCGGCGGTGCAGGCCTTCAGGTTCGCCTGAACCACATTGTCGATATAGGTGAAGTCACGAGTCTGCTCCCCGTCCCCGTTGATGAAGGGGGGCTCTTCGTCGAGGGCGTGGCGGATGAACAGAGGAATGACGGCCGAGTACAGGGAGTTGGGGTCCTGTCTGGGCCCGAAGACGTTGAAGTACCGAAGGATCACCGTTCCCAATCCGAACAGCTCCGGGAAAATCCGGGAGTATTGCTCCCCGGCGAGCTTCGAAACCGCATAGGGCGAAAGAGGGGACGGGGTCATGCTCTCGTGCTTCGGGAGCACCGGCGTGTCCCCATAGGCGGAGCTCGACCCCGCCACCACGACCCGCCGGCAGCCGTTGTCCCGGGCGGCCAGCAGGACGTTCAACGTCCCGGTGGCCCCGGCTTCGTGGCTGCTGAAGGGATCCTCGAGGCTCTTGGCCACGGAAGGCACCGCCGCCTGGTGGAGCACGTAGTCGATGCCGGCCGTAGCCACCCGGCAGGTTTCGGGATCGGTGATGGTCCCCTCGATGAGCTCGAATCGGTCTCGGAACGGCTCGAGGTTCTCATGCTTCCCGGACGAAAAGTCGTCCAACACCCGGACCTTGGCGCCGCCCGCAAGCAGCGACTCGGTGAGATTGGAGCCGATGAAGCCGGCACCGCCGGTGACCAGGTAGGACGCGCCCTCGACGACCAAGGATTTGCTCACTTTCCCGCTACGCTCGTGGCTTCGTTGAACCACTCGGCGAAACGCTCGACTCCCTCCCGGAAGCCAGTGGTGGGATTGTATCCGAATAGCTCGCGGGCATGGGAGATGTCCGCGTAGGTGCGTGTCACGTCTCCGGGCTGGAGCGGATGCTGGACCACGTTCGGTCGCACGCCGAACACGTCCGCCACGGTGTCGATCATGTGCCGAAGGGAGATGGTCCGGCTTTCCCCCAGATTGACCACCTCATAGGAGCCGGGGTTCTCTCGGGCATATCGCAACGAGCCCTCGATCCCGTCGAGGATGTCATCGATGTACGTATAGTCCCGTTCCGTGGAGCCGTCGCCGAACATGGGAACCTCGCGCCCCTCCGTCATGAGGCGGGCGAACTTCCGGATGGCAAGGTCCGGTCGTTGTCGCGGGCCGTAGACCGTGAAGAATCGCAGACACACGCAAGCGAACCCGTGGAGGTGTGTGGCGGTGTGACACAGCAGCTCACCGGCCTTCTTCGTCGCGGCGTAGGGCGAAATAGGTCGGTCAACGGGGTCGGATTCGACGAACGGTACGGTCATGGAGTTGCCGTACACGGACGACGAGGACGCGAAGAGGAACGTGGGGATGCGGCGCGCCGCGGTGAACTCCAGGAGGTTCATCGTCCCCAGAACGTTCACATCCGTGTAGAGGACAGGCTCCTCGATCGACGGCCGAACCCCCGCCCGGGCCGCCAGGTGTATTACGGTATCGATGTCTCCCGGAAGCCGAGATACCACCTCCTGGTCCCGGATGTCCCCCCGCACGAGGCGATAGCGATCGTGGGCCATCGCGTTTCGTACGTTCGTTTCCTTGAGGGCCGGATCATAGAACGTGTCGAAGCTGTCCAGGCCGACCACCGACTCGCCCCGCGACAGCAACCGCTCTGAAAGATGGGATCCTATAAACCCGGCCGCTCCCGTCAGCAAGATGGACATTCAGGTCACCGTGGCTGCAGCCGAGGCAGAGTCGTCGGAATGGTCTTCGCCCAGCGTCCGCGATCGGGCATCCTCACCGTCGACGAGCTTGTGGAAATGGGGGATCGTTCTGCGCAGGCCCTCGCGGAGGTCCACCGTGGGACTCCAGCCCAGAACTTCCCGAGCGATCCGGATGTCGGGCTTGCGGACCTTGGGGTCGTCGTCCGGGAGGGGGAGATTTCTCAGAGGCGCCGTGGATCCGGTCTCCTCCATGACGAATTCGGCCAACTGACGGATGGAGAACTCATCCGGATTTCCGATGTTGGTCGGAAGCACGCGGCTGGACTTGAATAGGCGGAAGATACCGTCCACCTCGTCATCGACGTAGCAGAACGAGCGGGTCTGGGAGCCGTCCCCGTACACCGTCATGGACTCACCTCTGAGCCCCTGGACGATGAAGTTGGAGACAACCCGACCGTCCGCTGGCCTCATACGCGGCCCGTAGGTGTTGAAGATGCGTACGATTCGCGTATCCACCGCGTGGGTCCGGTGATAGGCCATGGTCATGGCCTCCGCATACCGTTTGGCCTCGTCGTACACCCCGCGCGGGCCCACCGGATTCACATGCCCCCAGTAGTCCTCCGGCTGCGGATGGACCTCGGGGTCTCCGTAGACTTCGGACGTCGACGCAAGGAGATAACGGGCTCCGTGGGCCCGGGCTATTCCCAGCGTGTTGTGGGTCCCCAGTCCTCCCACCTTCAACGTTTGTATCGGATACTCCAGGTAGTCCACCGGGCTCGCCGGCGACGCAAAGTGCAAGACCCCGTCCAGCTTCGACCCCATGTGCAGGGGCCTGGAGACGTCGTGCTCTACCAATGAAAACCGGGGCTCACTCTCGAGGTGAGCCAGGTTCTTCCGGGATCCGGTGATGAAGTTGTCGACCCCGACGACCTCATAGCCTTCCGCCAGGAAGCGGTCGGTGAGATGGGAACCCAGGAACCCCCCTGCCCCTGTGATCAACACCCGCACGGGTCTGTGCCTTTCTCGGTAGTTGTCCGCTCTCTCGCGAGTCGCGCGTCGCCCGTCAAACTCTCTCCAGCGTGACCGGGCGACGGCCAACCGAAACATATTCGAAGCCGAGCTCACCCATCTGCTTTGGGTTGTAGAGATTGCGACCGTCGAGAATGACCGGTTCCCGGAGGAGGTCCCGCATGCGGAGGAAGTCAGGGCGCCGGTAGGGGTGCCACTCGGTGTGGATGATCAGGGCATCCGCACCGTCGAGGGTCTCGTAGTTGTGGTCGCGATACTCGATGGTGTCGCCGAGGATTCTCATGGCTTCGTGGAGGGCGACGGGGTCATGAGCGACGACCCGACCACCACGCTCGAGGAGCCCGCGGATGGTGACCAGGCTGGGCGCCTCGCGCATATCGTCGGTGTTGGGCTTGAAGGCCAATCCCCAGACGGCAAAGGTGCGGCCGCTCAGGTCCTCGCCGAAGCGGGCAACCGCGGCGTCGAGAAGCAGGTGTTTCTGCCGGTCGTTGACCGACTCCACGGCTTCGAGGATGGAAGCGTCGGCACCCATGTCGTTCATTGTTCTGACCAAGGCCTTGACGTCCTTGGGGAAGCACGATCCGCCGTACCCGACGCCGGGGAAGAGAAAGCTCGGCCCGATGCGGGCGTCTGAACCGATGCCGAGTCGGACCTGGCTCACGTCGGCGCCCGCCTTCTCGCACAGCTGGGCGATGGCGTTCATGAAGCTGATCCGCGTCGCCAACATGGCGTTCGCGGCATACTTGGTGATCTCAGCCGACGACACATCCATGAGCAGGATGTCGTTCCCCGTCCGCACGAAAGGCGAATAGAGGTCCCGGAGGACCTCACCGGCCTTGGGATCGTCCACGCCGAGGACGACACGGTCCGGCTTCATGAAATCGTCGACCGCTGCCCCTTCCTTGAGGAACTCGGGGTTGGAACACACGTGGACCGGATACTCCGTCTCCTTCACGATGGCCTTCCTCACCCGGGAAGCGGTTCCCACCGGCACCGTGCTCTTGGTGATGACGATCCGCTCACCGTCCATCGACCGGCCGATGGTGGTGGCCACCGCGAGAACGTGTTGCAGGTCCGCGGAACCGTCTTCGTCCGGGGGCGTCCCCACCGCGATGAAGATGATGTAGGAGTCCCGGACGGCCTTTTCGACCTCCGTCGTGAACGTGAGCCGACCCTCCGCGAGGTTTTTCTCGACGAGGGTATCGAGTCCGGGCTCATAGATCGGGATCTTGCCGTTGTTCAGATCGTCGATCTTCTTCTCGTCGATGTCGGCACAAATCACGTCGTGGCCGGTCTCCGCCAAGCAGGCGCCTACCACGAGTCCCACATATCCAGTTCCAACGACGGCGATCTTCATGATTCCTCTGATTCGAGAACGGTTGGGGGCGCGCCACGAGAGGGCGAAATCCCCATCTGGGTACCTGCTCCAGGACCCGGACGCAGGCCGCAGACGGCTCCTACAAAGGTTCGGGTCATCTGATTTGAACTAAAGTCTAACGTCCACGGACGGGAGGCAGCGATCACGGGTGTCCGCACATCCGGCGATATCGGTCACCCGGCCTCCGTCCAGGCTCGTACCCTACCGGTGCCGCCGTGTGCGGCGGGACGTCCCACGGTGATGGCTCCGGGCGCGCCGTTGAGGGCGAGGGAAACGTCGAGAAAATGCACGGGAATGCCCTGCTCCAGACAGCACTCGACGAGGGAAGCCAGGGCGGGGTCGAGGCACCCGTCCCGACGTACGACAAAGGCGCCGGCTACCGGGGTCCGGCCCAACCAGACCCTGGCCCGCTCCAGGCCTCCGTAGAGGGGGATCCCACGGAGGTGTCCCCTGCCGTATCCGGAAGGGTCCAGGATGCCGACGGGCCGAAGGGCGCTGATGCCGCTGGCCCGTAGCTCCTCGAGAAGCAGGACCGCGTCCGCCTCGCTACCGAGGACGGCACAGGGGTCGCGGCCATCTTGCCAAGCCACCCCCTGCCGGTCCAGGACCCGCACGAAGAGGCGGTACCCCAGGGTCAAGGCGACGGCGAGAAGGAAATCCACGACCAGGATTCCCCGGGAGAACCCGTAGTCGAACAACATGACGGCACCCAGGAAGGCCGCCCCCGACCCGGTCAGGTTCGCGAGGACGATCCTCTCGCCGTCCTGGACCGACAGGTGTTTCAAAGGGCTGCCGTACACCCGGAACAACCCCATCGCCACCACCTTGAGTGCGATGACGAGGGGAAGGGTCTGGCGGAAATAGCCCAGTTCCCGCTCCAGGTCCGGGCCGTCCCACCGGAGGAGGTAGGCCCCGTAGTACGCCGCGGCAACGGCAACCGCGTCCAGCCCGATGGCCAGGGCCGGCCAATGGCGGTGGGCGGCGAGAATCCGGGCGAGCAGCGTGCCTCCGCCCACGCGCTCACGAACCTGAACACCGAGCAGATGGACGGCTACGGTGGCGAGTATCAGCAGGACCACGCTCCCGAGGAGCACGCCGATGGATCTCTGTTGCGTGCGGAACGCGAGGGCTACGGCGCCTGACAGCGCGGCAAAGAGCCAGAGCAGGCGTACCGCGCGGCGTTCCGTCATACCCACAGCCACCAACCGGTGGGAGGCGTGATCCCGGCCCCCCTTGGAGACCGGGCGGCCCTCGGCCAGCCGCGACGCCGTCACGATCACCGTGTCGAGGATCGGCACGGCGAGCACCAGCACCGGAACGGCCACCGTGGCCACGAGGCTCACGGGTGCGGCGCTCGAGGCCGGAACGGCCAGGGCCGCCAGGGAGAGACCCAGAAACAAGGATCCCCCGTCACCCATGAAGATGCTGGCCCTCGGGTAGTTGTGGACGAGGAAGCCGCCACAGGCCCCTGCGAGGGCGAAGGCGAATGCGGCATGGACCGACGCGCCGTCCCAGAGATGGACCACACCGAGGTAGGTCGCGGCAACGGCGGCAATCCCCGCCGCCAGGCCGTTCATGTTGTCCAGGAGATTCAAGGCGTTGGTGACGGCCACGAGCCACCCCAGGCTGAACAGCACGTCCACGACTGTGACGCCAGTGAGCTCGAACTGGGCGCCGCTACTCACGACCACGGTGGCTGCCACGATCTGGAGCATCAGCTTGGTGGAGGGGGCGAGGTCACGGGAATCGTCCAACAACCCGGTGGCGAACATGACCGCCCCACCCGCAAAGACGCCCACGAGGGCACGGTCCATGGCGCCCCAACCGGACGCGCCGCCCGAAGCCTTCTCGACGACGAACAGACCGACGGCGAGACCCAGGACCACGGCCGTGAAGATTCCCATCCCACCGACGGCAGGGACGGCGCCGTCATGCCAGCGATCCGGACGCGCCTCCACCACGCTCCCCCTGGCGAGGGCCCAGGAGCGGAGTACGGGGACCGCCCCGACGGCCACCACAAAGGAAACAGCGACCGTGACGCATAGTTGAAGGAACTCACCGCCGCCCATCACGCCCGTCCTCCGACGGTGGGCATACCCCCGGACCCGGCGCGGTGGGCGCCCGCCTTCACCCGGCGCCACCATTCTTCGTGGTTCCGGTACCAGGCCACGGTGGCGGAGAGGCCCTCCTCGAAGGACACCGCGGGCGCCCAGCCGAGCTCCCGTGCGGCCTTGGCGGCGTCGATGGCGTAGCGGCGGTCGTGCCCGGCCCGGTCTTCCACATGTCGGATGAGGTCGGAGCTCCGCCCGAGGAGCTGGAGAACCGATTCGACGACCTGGAGGTTGGTCCTCTCCGCGTCGCCCCCGAAGTTGTACACCTCCCCTTCCCGCCCCAGGTCAAGGGCTGCCAGCAGGCCCCGGCAATGGTCTTCCACGTGGATCCAATCCCGGACGTAGAGGCCGTCGCCATAGACCGGCAGCGGCAGCCCATCCAGAGCGTTGGTCACCATCAGGGGGATCAGCTTCTCGGGAAACTGGTACGATCCGTAGTTGTTGGAACACCGCGTGACCACGACGTCCAATCCGTGGGTGTAGTGGTAGGCCAGGGCAAGGGCGTCGGACCCGGCCTTGCTGGCGGCATACGGAGAGCGCGGGGCGAGTGGCCAGTCTTCGGTGAACCGCGTCCGGCTCGGATCCGGGCGTCGCGGATCGCTCCAGGGAAGCTCGCCGTACACCTCGTCGGTCGACACGTGGAGGAAACGGCCAACGCCGTGGTGTAGGGCCGCGGCCAGGAGATTCTGGGTCCCAAGGACGTTGGTGCGGACGAACGGGGCCGCGCTTCTGATCGACCGGTCGACATGGGACTCGGCGGCCAGATGCATGACCGCATCGACCCCGTCAAAGGCCTCATCCACGACGTCGACATCGCAGATGTCTCCATGGATGAACCGGTACCGGGGCGAGTCGGAAACGCCCTCGAGATTCTGGAGGTTCCCGGCATAGGTGAGAGCGTCCAGGTTCACGACCTCGTGGGTAGTGGTCTCGACTAGGAGACGAATCAGGTTGGACCCGATGAACCCTGCACCTCCCGTGACCAGGAGTCTCATGAGGCCGCCGCCCCTTCCGGCGTCACGGGTACCGGCTCCCGCAAGACCGGATGATCCCAGGCGGCGACCATACGGGTTGCCCGGTACAAGGACGGTATGGTGCCGGCATCGGTCCACCCGCCCTCGAGTACGCGGTGGGCCAACTCACCCCACCCGAGGTACG
>JAHEKK010000084.1 GCA_024638395.1 Gemmatimonadota bacterium
ACCAACATCTGGAAAGGCCCCTCGGGATCACCACCGGGCGCCGGGACATCGTCGAGTATGGCCTGGAACAGGGGTGTCAGATCCTCCCCCGCCCCGGCCGCCTCAACAGAGACCCACCCTTCCCGTCCGGAACCGTAGAGGAACCGGGCGTCCAGCTGCTCGTCGGACGCCTCGAGCTCCATGAAGAGCTCCAGAACCTCGTCGTGCACCTCGTGCACCCTGGCGTCGCCCCGGTCGACCTTGTTGATGACGACCACGGGGGTAAGGCCCAGCTCCAGGGCCTTTCGGGTCACGAACCGCGTCTGCGGCATGGGGCCTTCTGCGGCATCCACCAATAGCAGTACGCCGTCTACCATCCGCAAAATGCGCTCGACCTCACCTCCGAAATCGGCGTGTCCAGGCGTGTCCACCACATTGACCTTGACGTCGCCCCAGGTGATGGCGGTGTTCTTCGAGAGGATGGTGATGCCCCGCTCCCGCTCGAGGGGATTGGAGTCCATGACCCGCTCCTCCACGTGCTGCCCGGCCCGAAATGCCCCTGCCTGCCTGAGCATTTGATCGACGAGCGTTGTCTTCCCGTGGTCGACGTGGGCGATGATGGCGATGTTTCTCGTGGACTTCGGCGGCACGGCTCGTCGGGGTACAAGGCGGGATCGGCGGTCCGTCGAAACCCGGGAGTCCCGACGGCGGCATAGCCGACAAATCTAACGGGAAAGAGACGCTGCCGGAGCGCCCGCCCGGGTTACGCGGTGGCCGTCTTTGACGCCGGACCAGGGAACCCCTAGGATGTTCGCTGCTGACGTGACACCAGACGTGGAAGTGGGATCTTGAGCGTTCTTTATGCCGCAGGGGCCGCCGTTGTGGCCTTCGCTGCCGGGCGGGTTTGGGGAGCCTGGAAAGCCCTGGGGTGGGGTAGGCACTGTCCCACGTGCGGACGACGCACATTGCCCGTGGCTCACCGGGGAAGCCTCCGGTATCTCGCCCGCACCGTCGTGAGACGATGGTGTCCGGGCTGCGGCTGGGAAGGCCTTCGCAGGCGACGCTACCGGGCCCTGGAGCACCACGCCACCGACACCGTCCCGGGGTTCCGCTGGGCAAAGCCTTCTAGTGAGGATCGCCCCCTTCTCTGGAAGGACAGTGACGTCACCAATGAAGACGGCGCAGCGTAACTTCGCCACCGGATGAGGTCGGGACCTCTCCGCCCCCCGTGGCCTCGCCTCAGTTCTTCAGTAGCACACGACCCTGGAGCCGGGGAAGGAACGCTCCGTCCATGACCGCAGGTTCACCGCCTACGAAAACGTGCACCACACCGGAGGACAGCTGGTGGGGCTCGGTGAAGGTCGCGTTATCCCGGAACTCCGGCGAGAATACGATCACGTCCGCCACCCACCCGACCGCGATTCGCCCGCGTTCGGCCAGCCCTAGGACCTCGGCAGGCAGAGACGTCATGCTCCGGATCGCCGCCTCGAGGGAAACCACCCCGTCCTCGAAGACATAACGCGAGATCTTGCGGGCGAAGGCCCCATAGGACCGGGGGTGGGGCACGCCGACGTCCATCTCGGGGAGGTCGCCGTCGGACGACGTCATGGTCCAGGGTTGCGTCATGAAGGCGTGCACGTCGTCATCGCTCATGTTGAACGAGACCACGGACGCGTCGCCCTGGCGGATGAGCTCTACGGCCATATCGACGGGGTCGAACCCCCGCTCGGCGGCCAGATCGGATAGGAGGCGTCCCTCAATGGAAGGATCCGGCACGAAGCGGCGGAACTGAATCCGGTCAGCACCACCTCGCCGCGCCAGGTTGTCGACCACTGCTTCCCGGATGCGGGCCGCCGTGACGGGATCGACCAGGCGCGCCCCGAGCGAATCCGCCCCGCCCGCTTCGGCCCAACGGGGCAGGAGGGCCGCGCCGAGTCCCGTAGCGGAGGCCAGGTACGGGTACTGGTCGGCGAACACCGAGATACCGTCGGCCCTCGCTGACTCGACATTCCGGATGATCTGCCGGGACGCGCCCCACACCGAGGGCCCCAAGGCCTTGATGTGGGTCACCACCGCCGTGATGCCTGCCCCACGACCGACCTCGATCACCTCGTCCACAGCCGCAACCACGCCGATGGTATAGTCCGATTCATCACGAATGTGGCTCGTATATATGCCTCCGAACCGGGCCACCACCTCCCCGAGGGCCACCAGCTCGCCGTTCTCCGAATAGCTGCCCGGCGCGTAGAACGTGCCTGATGACAGTCCCCAGGCCCCCTCCTCCATGCCCGTGCGGACCAGGGCCTTCATGCGGTCCAGCTCCTCGCCGCTGGGAGCCCGATCGACCATGCCGACGACCGCCCGGCGCACCGAGCCATGCGGGACCAACTGCGCCACATTCACGCCCAGTCCATCGGCTTCCAACGCCGCTCTTTGCGCGGCCACGTCCACGGGACCGCCGCCGTCCGGGTTCACGACCACGGTGGTGAGGCCCTGGGCCAGGAGGGGTCTCGCGTGGCTCAGGCCCGCCGTGGTGAGTCCAGGGCCGGCATGGGAGTGGATGTCGATGAACCCCGGCGTCACGTAATGCCCTGTCACGTCCAGGTCGAGTCTCGCCCTGGCCCCCGTCAGATCGCCCACAGCCGAGATCCGCCCGTTGACCAGGGCGACGTCCGCCTCCACGGGCGCCGCCCCACTCCCGTCCACCACCAGCCCATTCCGCAGGATCACCTGGTAGGTAGGAGCCACGCACGCAGAAGCCAGGACCGCCACGGACACGACCTTGGCCAGGCAACTCATGGGAATCCGCCTCGTCATCGAACGGCTCATTAGGTCAGCGCCTCTCGACATCGGGAACGATGGCCGCCCCCTCCCAATCGGGATCGGCCACACCTACCGCTTCCCCGGTCACGGGGTCGAGGAAGATCCCATGGATTCTCCCGAAAGCACCGGCTGCTTCCACCTCTCGGACCTCGAACCCCCACGACTCGACGCTATCCACCACCGCATCGCCCCAGCCGATCCCGGGAGACGTCTCCATCGAGAGGCCTCCCTCCACGGGATGAACCCTTGCCGCCGCCAACGCCTCCGGAAGCGGCAGACCCTGATCCACGAACCGGCACACCGCCTGGACCACTGCTGAAACGATGCGGGCTCCGCCCGCCGCGCCCAGGACGAGACGCGGTTCGCCGTCGGCGAGCACCATGAGGGGCGAGATGCTGCTCCGGGCCCGCTCTCCCCCGGCCACCGAGCTCAAATAGCCCCCCAGGGTCGCCGCGTAGACGAACCCCAAGCCGGGCGTCACCACCTTCGAGCCCAGGTTCGGACCGATGGTCTGGGTGAGGGCCACGAGCATGCCCTCGCGATCGGCCGTGGACAGGTGGGTGGTATGGGTGCTCTCCGGGTCCCAGGATGAACCCGTCCAATCCGTCCGTCCCGTACCCAGCCCCGGGGTGCCTTCCGTCGCTCCACCGACGAGTGCCATGCGCCCATTCACTGCCGGCCGTGCGGAAGAGGGCTCCCAGGGTACTCTTTGCCCATGATCAGCGGCCGCCGCCCGCGCCAACTCCACCCCCGGCACGTAGATCTCCGCCGCTACCCGGGCGGCGAACGATTTGTCCAGGAAGCGCTCGGCTTCCTCGGCCGTGCCCAGCATCGTCCGGTATTCGAGGCCCTTCGCCACGGCCTGACCCACCACGCCGGCCCAGGCCTCGTCGTCCAGCTCCGCCAGGTCGAAGTTCTCGAGAATATGGAGAATGCCGATCGTGACCGCGCCCGACGCCGGAATGTCGGTGCCTACGAGGTCATAGCCCCGGTAGCTCCCCCGGACGATTCGTGAGTCCTCGGCCCGGTATTGCGCCAGCGCTTCTCTCGTGACCGGCGACCCTCCGGCCTGGAGATCGGCCGCCATGGCCTCGGCGAGGGCGCCCTCGTAGAAGACCTCGGCGCCACCCTCCGCGATGGCCTCCAGGGTTCTGGCAAGGTCCTCCTGAACAAAGAGAGTGCCCGCCTCGTGGGTTTCCCCCGAAGGCCCCAGAAAGTGGCCCCGCGTCCCGGGGAACTCCCGAATTTGATTCTGGACGGCTCTGTGGCGGACGGCTTCGCCCGGCAAGAGGCGAAACCCTTTCCTGGCGAGCTGAATGGCCGGGGCCATCACCTGCGGGAGGGGGAGACTCCCGTGGTCTTCGAGGAGCCTGGTGAGGCCCGCCACCGCACCCGGTATCCCGATCGTTCCGTAGCCGTACGAGGCCTCGCCCGCGGCGGCGGGGTCGTAGGTCCACGGAGCCTGCGTGGTGGCGTCGATACCGTGGAAGTCCCCACCGGGCGTACGCAGCAGCACCTGGGTGCGTCCTCCTATGCTGTTCATGGAGGGTTCGACCACCGAGATGGCAAACGCCGCGGCCACGGCCGCGTCCGCCGCGTTTCCACCGGCCTCCAGCATCCTGGCCCCTGCTTCGGCCGCCAGCGGTTGAGCCGCGACGACCACGCCGGATGCGGAGCGGGAGATCTTCGGCGCCTCCGGCAACTCTTGAGGCATCGGAGGCCCGCCGCATGCGACCGCCAAGGCCGCTGCGGCCACGACGGGAAGTCGGCTACCGACAGACACGGCAAAGGCTCCCGGCCAGGGTGGGCGGGCCGCCCTCGGACCACAGACCACATGCGGGAAGGCGGCGAAGTCTAGAAAAGACCGAGGCGGGCGAAGTACTGCAAGAGGAAGGCGGTCCCCGCGGGGAGGTTCTTGCCCTTGAGCGTGAATCGGGCTCCCGCCTCGACCGCACCCGGACCCGCCGGATACGACAGGGTGGATTGGAGCTGGATCAGGTCTCGCTGGAAGCTGGGGATGGCAAGCCCTTCGACCGAGCCGCTTTCACCGTCCCAACCGTCGAGGGCCACCTTGTACCCAAACGGGCCTACTTCGCCCCCGACCTGGGCGAAGTAGAACAGCTCGTTCCCGAAATCTCGCAGGGACTCCGTGTTCTCCTCCCGCCACCGGTATCCCAACCAGCCCATCACGTACACCGATCGGGGCCAGAAGGAATGCCCGGCCTCGACCAGGATCTCCAAGTCACGCTGCCCGTCGCCAAGGGGGATGATCTCCGCATCCACGTCGAAGTCGCCGAACGGCAGCTTCACACCGCCACGGATCGCGAAAGGAAGATCGGAGCCCAGCCACGCCAGCGGCGCGGCCCTCAGCCAGATGCGGGTGTCGCCGAATCCCGTGGAGGTCCGGTCGGCCGTGACGTCGTCGAACCGGAGATGATGGAAAGACGGCTGGATCCAGACATCCACGCCGGGGAGTAGACCCGCGGCTATGGTGAGGAAGCTGGAGGTGGTGACGGCGCGCCCGTTGGGAAAGATCTCGCGCCGGTCCCCGTTCGAGCGGAATTCCTCGGTCGTATTCTGATGGTAGGCGGCCAGAGCGGCCCAACCCGCACCGGGACTCTCGACCCACTGGGGGTGGGCCAGCTCCGGAAAGGCTGCGGCCGCCGCAACCATCCCCAAAAGTGCGGCAGCGGCCCCTTGCGCGCGACGGATCCCCGTCTTCACCCCCCAGACTACTCGAGGAAGATGACGGTTCCTTCGTTGAAGGCCGCCCACGGTTCCCAGAAGGCCACGTAGGCTTCGGGAATCATTTCCAGGGACCGGCCCTGGTGAGTACCGGAAGTCGACTGGCCCGTTACGCTCCACCTGGATCCCGTTTCGTTGTCATAGATGCCGTCGCCTTGCACCGTGAAGGTGAGCGGCTGCCCGTCCACCAGGGGCCTCACGGCCGCGGCGGCACGCTTATCGGTATCCCAGAAGACCGCAGCCGGTGCTCCCCCGTGTTCCAACTCCCCGACCCAGTACGCCCCCTGTTCCGTCATGGCCTGGAAGGGGAAGGCGATCGGCACGCTTCCCCCATCCGCGGGAAGCCCAAGCACCCGTTCCTTGGGGGGCCGGCGGCTGTCCCGGGGGATGGGATATCCCAGGAAGTCGGCGTTGGTGGCCACTTCGTAGCCACCCCCGTAGGGGTTGAAGTTGTACAGCTGTGCGTCCGAAGCGCCAAGGCCGATCACCTGCCCTGCGGGTTGAAGATCCTTGAAACCGCCCCAGGTCGTCTCGATCACCGGATGCCGCTCCAGGATCTGGCCATCCCGGGGACCGCACCTTGCCTGACCGAACATCTGGGGCCAGAGCGATTCGTCGGGTGAATTCCGATCGTACATGATCAGGTTGGCCTGGTAGAGGAGGCCCGACACGCCGAACTCGGCTCCGTCGACAGCAGCCCGATCGAAGGCCAAGGCCGAACCGGTGAGCGGACAATAGGTCACGGCCACCTGATCGGCCCCGCGGTTGAGGTTCACGATCTCGTGCTGGTACATGATGTTATGGGGGATCGCGAGCCATTCACCACCCATGAAGATGCCGATCACCCTGGACGCGTCGGTCAAATAGGAGGTCTCGCTGTCCTGGTTCACGGGCACGAACAACGGGTCGGTTATGGCCGGGATCCCGTCCCGCCCCACACCGCCATCGGCCAGGAGGGACAGGTCGAGGGTGCCGCACGAGATATCCCTGACCTGGGGCCCCGAGCCGTCATCGGAACAGGCGGCGGCCAGGGCCGTGACGGCGAACACCGCCGCCGCAGAACGAAATGTCGATGTCATCGGTCTCTTCCTCCAGGATTCCTGACCCCATCGCGTCCCAGGGTGCCGCACCGATGGAAATGCGTGCGCCTCGTGGCGGGTTCCAACCCGGCCGAATCCCGGGCGCCGTGCCATGACCCGTACCGACCTGGCCCAGGCCGCCCTCCACCTCGACCGCAAGACCTACGGGGCCTACCGGTCCCTTGAGGGGTCGTGGGACATGGGGCGGTTCGTGTTCGAGCTGGTCCGGGCCCAACGGGATCCCTTTGCCCCTCCGTCCACATGCAGGGCGACCGTGACGGCCGGGGTGGCGGCCCTGCCCCCGAGGGTCCTTGCGTCCCGCGAAGCCAGAGTGGCGGTTTCCTGTCAGATGGCTCGCCGGATGGCCGATGCCGCGCGAAACCATCCAACCGGCCCCGGGAGCGGAGGTTCGGGGAGAATCTCCATCATCGACCTGGAGCAGCTGGTCCTGGAAAACACGGGCGTCCAGGTCCTCACGGACGGTTCGGTGCAGGCTCGATTCGGGGTGGGCCTTCCGGCTCAGGGCCGACGCATCCTGGGCCAAGCGGCCCACGATCTCCTGACCGACCGGATCCCCGACCTGGTACGACGTGTCCTTACGTCCGCGGGTTACGACGAGGGTCAGCTGGAAGAGATCGCGCTGATCAATGAGGACACCGCTTCGCTGAGAGATCAGTTGAGGATCCGCGGCCTGGTGGCGTTCGTGGCCGACGGCTCGACACTCCCCCGACGAAGTGGGGTCGACCAGCGGCCTCTGGAAAAGGACCGGGCGGTCCCGTTCAGTGCCCCCGAGACCCTCGCAGTCACCCTGGAGAGGCCCAACGGGGGTCCCGTGCGGGGAATGGGAGTTCCTGAAGGCGTGACCCTCATCGTGGGAGGCGGCTATCACGGCAAGTCGACCCTATTGGAAGCGATGGTCCGGGGAGTCTTCAACCACGCACCCGGCGACGGACGGGAGGGTGTCGTGTCCACCCCGACGGCCGTCGCGGTGAGGGCAGAGGACGGGCGGGCGGTCTCGGGGGTGGATATCTCGGATTTCATGGACGCACTGCCCGGGGGTGTGGACACGCGGGCGTTCACGACCTCCAACGCCTCCGGCTCTACCAGTCAGGCCGCCGCCATCGCGGAAGCAGCGGAGGCGAGAGCTCGGGCCCTCTTCATCGACGAGGACACGGCAGCGACCAACTTCCTGATCCGTGACCGTCGAATGCAGGCCCTGGTACCGAAAGACCGTGAGCCCATCACACCGCTTGTGGACCGCGTCCAGGCGCTGCACCGGGAGCACGGAATCAGCACCGTGCTCGTCCTTGGGGGCTCGGGAGACTACCTGGACGTGGCGGATACCGTCATCGGCATGGACGGGTACCGGCCCCTTGATCTGACCAGGACCGCCAAACGGATCGCAGGGGAGCTCCCCACGGGCCGCCGGCCGGAGACGGGGTCCGGTCTCGAGCTTGGTGCCCGGCGTCTCATCGACCCCGCCAGCCTCGACCCCTCACGCCGGGGAAAATCCAGGACGCGCGCACGCGGCGTGGCCTCCGTGGAGTGGGGGGAGGAAACCCTCGACCTGACAGCGCTCGCAGCTTTGCTGCTCCCGGCGCAGACCCGGTCCATCGTCCACGCACTACGCCGGATCCGAGCCATGGCGGATAGGGGGCCGCTCCAGGTTTCGGAGGTCCTCACAAGGTTGGAGAACGAGTTGACGTCGGAGGGCCTCGACGTCTTGGATCCCGGAGAAACCGAGGTCCTGGCCGTCGTCCGGGTCCAGGAGGTATTGGCAGCACTGAACCGGCTGCGATCCCTCAGGATTCTGGCCCCCCTTGATTGAGATCGAGACGTAATGAACGAACCGAGGGGGCCCCGAATCACTTCGGAGCCCCCTCGGCGCTTCAAAAACCGGTGATGCGGGCCTCAGGCCGGGGTCTCTACGTATCCTCCCTCGACCAAGAGCTTCTTGAGCGCCTTCTCCCGATCCGGCAGCGAAGTGCGTGCAATGGTCCGGGCGAAGCTGATCCGATCCTCGTCGGCGATTGAATCCAACACGGAGATCGGTGCCCCGTAACGGAGCAGGATCCGCTTCGCGTCGACGGCTACCGAGTCGTTCACTCAACCTCCTTGATCAAACGCCACCAAATGTTTCCCGGGAACCAATATCACGATTTCGAATCGGATTGGCCACAGAAAACGACTGCCCACCTCAGACACGGCAAACATCTGATTTGTTGAAAAGACCTGTAGTACGGGGAGCCGGTCGCCCAGAAGATCAGTGACCTCCCAGGACGAACCCCATCGTGAAGAAGAAGTCGTCCATGCGGCGCCGATCACCGCTGGGGATACCCAGGTCCGACCAGTGGAAGTGATCCGTTACCTCCAGGGTCAACGCCCAACCCCCGAGGTCAACTCCCGCTCCGATTCCAAGGAGCCCCGCCCATTCCGACTCGTCGTTGAACAACTGCCCCACCCCGTCGCCAAAACCGTTGGGCTCGAAGTCGAAACGCTTCAGGCCCCCTCCAACCAGGGCGTACGGCTCGACGAAGAGGAGACCTCGGAAGGGGCGAACGACGAGGGCCCCGTGGACCGACAACAAGTCGACTCCGGCAGGACACCCAGTCTCGCAACCCACGCCGGTGATCGCCGTGACGGCAGTCTCGGCCTCGTTCGTGTACAGGCCACCAAGGCGGAAGCCCAGGGACTCGGCCCCCGCGAACTCGATGGCCCCTCCGAAAGCGAAGGTCGACTCGTACCGGCCGATGTCGTACAGGCCGCTCACGCCACGGATTGCGCCCGGGTCGTCAACCGCGGAATACACGCCGATCTGTGGAATGAATCGCACCTGGGCATGGCCCGGGGCAGGCATGACCGCAACGGCCATCGCACCGGCGACCCACGCCCCGGCATACCGCACCATTCGCAACGTCATCTCCGTAACCGACAAAAACGATTTCTGCATCGTTAATTTTAGCGTTAGTTTTCTGCACACCGGATGATGCGATAAAATCTTTATGCTCTTTTAGTGTTAGCTTCTTTGCACCAC
>JAHEKK010000085.1 GCA_024638395.1 Gemmatimonadota bacterium
CTTCCGCTCCAATTCGTCGATGAGGCCCGTCTTGTCATCGATGAGGCCTTCGAGCTCGTTCGTCAGTCGTTCCAGCTCGGCCTCGGTCTTCTTCCGTAGCAACTCCGTGTCGCCGACGGCCTGTTGACGGATGTTGGCCACCTCGGCTCTTGCGCTTTCCCTGATCTGCCGGGCCTCGGATTCAGCCTGCCGGGTCACCATCTCCGCCTCGCGCTTGGCCTGCGCCCGCACCGACTCGGCCTCGCGGGACGCCTGCTGGGCGATGTCTTCCCGCAGGGTTTGCGCCGTGACCAAAGCCTCTTGGATGGCTTTTTCCCGACCTTCCTGGATCTTGACCTGCTCGGCGAGCATGTCGGTGCGCTCCTTGAGCGCAAGCCCCTCCTTGACCAGCACCTCCAAACGCTCCGCCACCAACTCGAGGAAGGTATCCACCTCCTGGGGGTAGTACCCGCGGAGCACCTTCTTGAAGTCGCCCCGCTTCTTGCGAACATCCAAGGGGGTAAGGTCGATCATGCCTGTCTCTCTCCTAGCAGGGCCGTGCCGAGCCTGACCAGGGTGCTCCCCTCCTCAACGGCGATCTCGAAATCATTCGACATCCCCATGGAGAGCTCCCTGCCTGTAAACCCGGAAATGGAATCCGCCTCGTCCCGAAGCCGTCTCAGGCTGCGAAACGCCGACCGAATCGTCTGTTCGTCTTCTGTGAACGGGGCCATGGTCATCAGTCCGATCGGGTTCAGCCCACGGAGCTCGGCGATCCGGCCAATGCCGTCCAGCGCTCCCTCCGTAGGCAATCCCCCCTTCGTAGCTTCGCCAGATGTGTTGATTTGGATGAGTACGTCCTGCGTCGTCTGGCCACTCTCGGCCAGCCGGTCCAGCCGTTCCGCCAGGCGAATGGAGTCGACGCTGTGGATCAGGTCGGCCAGTTCCGCGGCCTTCGAGGCCTTGCGCCTCTGCAGGTGCCCGATCATGTGCCAGATGACTCCGCGCCCCTGAAAAATCGGAAACTTTTGTTCCAACTCCTCGACGCGGTTTTCCCCCACGTCGTGGAGCCCCGCACCCAACACGGCTTCGATGGCGTCCGGGGAATGCCCCTTCGTCACCACCACGAGCCGCACAGATTCTGGACTTCTTCCCGCTCGCTCGGCTGCCAGGATGAGCCTTTCCTGCACTCTTGGCAACCGCTCCCCGACGATTCGAGCGTACATATGTTGCCCGTCTCCTCGAAACGTGCAAGCTGAAGGGGAAGAAAATGCCCTGCCGGTCCGGAGACCGGCAGGGCCTTCTTGGCCGCGAGGGGCCTAGCTTACTTGGTCGTGAACGTGATGTCGAGGGCCACCCAGACGGGGACCTTCTTGTCGCGGTTCAACGCCGGCGTGAAGCGGAATACGTCGGCGACGCGCAGCGCGGCGTCGTCCAGCGCAGAGTGGCCGGAGGACGTATTGACCTGGGTTTGCTGCACCTGGCCGTCCTCATTGATGAAGAACCAGACCTTCACCGTGCCGCCGATGCCCGCGTCCCTCAGCAGGGGCGGATACTCCCGCTCCAGGGCCCGCTGGACTTCGCTCCGGTTGGTGATGTCCGGCGCCACCGTGAACGGTGTGAAGGTGGGTGCCGCGGACACGTCCGTCTCCACCACGTCAGGCGGCGGCGGCAGGTTCTCCACCGGATTGTCCTCGAACGTCGTGGGGGCAATCGTGATGTCCTCGTCGATGGCCGCGTCGGCGATCACCGGGGTAGCCGGCCGGGCAATGGCCTCGGGTGGCGGAGGAATCTCGATCTCGGGCGGGAGCTCGATGGCCTCGATCTCAGCCGCGGAGAAGCTCACGTCCTCGGCCTGCAGGCTGGGCCAGAAAGCGAAGACGGCGAAATGGAGCACCGTGGCCGCTATCATGGATCCCCAGAACCATCCGGAGAAGGACCGCTTGAAACGGTCGTTCGCCGTCAATGTCGATTCAATCAGTCCCTCGGTCATCGTCGCTCCCTCGTCATGCTCTGTTCCAACTCCGTGGCGAACACCACGCGGACCACACCGGCCGCCACCAGTTCCTTCTGGACGAGATCGATGTAGCGGTACGGGACATTCCGGTCGGACCGCACCGAAATGACCATGCTTTGATTATTGCGATAGAGGGGCGCGACGACCGTCCGCACCTCCGACATTTCCCGCTGCACGTCGTTGATGAAGACGTCGCCGTTGGCCTCGACCCAGATGTTCAGGATGTTCTTCTGCTTCTCGTCGATCTTCTCCGTGGCCTCGGCCTGAGCCCACTCGATTCCCCGCTCCTTGTCGGCCTGGAAGACGGTGGAAACCATGAAGAAGATCAGCAGCAGGAAGGCGATGTCCGCCATCGACGACGAAGGAACCTCCGACGAGGTCTTCGACTTACGGTTGAGGCCGCCCTTCATGGACATTATTCGCCCTCCAGGACTTGCAGGGAGATACGCTCGGCTCCGGCGGACTGCAGAGCGTCCAGAACGTCGATCATGAACCGGTAGGGCGTATCAGGGTGGGTCTTCACCCCGGCAATGAGATTCTCGTTCTGGGCCACGTCCTGGCGCCAGATCGCCTCCACGTCGCCGGGCCGGACCGTTTGCTCCTGCTGGCTCTCACCCCGCTTGATCGTCACCGCCCCGTTGGGCTGGATCAGGATGTGGAGGATGTTCTTCTGGCTGACCTCTACGGTCTCGGACTCCTCGGGCAGGACCATGGAGAGTCCCTTGTCCTTCGGGAAGACCGTGGTCACCAGAAAGAAGATGAGGAGGAGGAAGGCGATATCCGCCATCGATGATGACGGGATTTCGTCGCTGACCTTCGTCTTCTTGTTGCCCATCACTGCCATGGAATGCCCTCCAGGCTGGTCCCTGTTCGTATCCGTACAATGTGCGGGGAGAGGAAGTTCCCGCCAAGGTCGGCGGCTCTTCGTCGTCCCCGGCCGATGGGGTCTACTTGCTGATGACCTGGAGCTTGCCCTCCCGCTCGAGATCCCAGGCGATGTTCAGAATCTTCTGGGTGCTCTGCTCCATATCTACGATCAACTTGTCGATCCGTGTCACGAAGAAGTTGTACCCGATGTTGACGGGGATGGCGATGGTGAGCCCCGCCGCCGTCGTCAACAGCGCCACTTTGATCCCTCCGGCGACCAAGGACGGGTCCACGTCACCGGCGGATTCGATGGAGGCGAAGGCCAGGATCATCCCGGCAACCGTTCCCAGAAAGCCCATCAGGGGGGCCACGTTGGCGATGGTGGCCAGAATGACGAGGCCTCGCTCCAGGAACCCGAGCTCGATCGTCCCGGTCGTCGACACCGCCTGCTCCAGCTCCCCTTCGTTCAGTCTGCGGGTCTGGAGACGCCGCAGACCGGCCAGAAGAATCGCCGCCGCGGGTCCCGGCGTGTCCGCCGCGATCTTGGCGGCCTCGTCGAGTCGCCCGGCCATTGCGGCTTCCTCCACCTGCTCGATGACCTCCACCGTGTCCCTGTGGGCGACCCACAACGTCCAGGCCTTCGCGATGATCACCCCGACGGCGATCAAGGAACAAAGGACCAGGGGGTACATCATCAGGCCGCCATCGGCGAAGAGCGTGAGTAGCTCGTAGCTGTTGCCCAAGAATCACTCCAGCGGGAAGTCGTGGCCGTCTGCGGAACGGGCGGCAATCTACGGACCACCCGGGGGGGCGTCAACGTAAAATCCGCGCGGCACAGGAGTACTTCCGCCGAGTGTTATCCTTTCCGGGGGGTAGCTTCGATCCAAGGAGAACGCGAGGACCGTGGGTGGGTTGATCCAACAGCTCCAGTTCCTCCAGCCCGGCTGGGGGGACCTGATCGAGATCCTCCTCGTCTCCTTCTTGGTGTACCGGCTCCTGTTGTTGATTCAGGAGACGCGGGCGATGCAGATGCTGGTCGGCGTCCTGCTCCTGGGGGCGATGTACCTGTTCTCGGTGCTCGTCGACTTCCGCCTGATCCGTACACTCCTGGAGGCCCTGCTCCGCTACGGCGCCATCGCCGCGCTCGTCGTTTTCCAGCCGGAGCTCCGGGCTGCGTTGGCCCGCCTGGGGCAGAGTCGCATCATCCGCCTTCTCGGATCGGCCAAGGAAGAGCGGACCCGGGACCAGCTCATCGAGGGCATCGAGCAGCTCGCCCACGCCCGAGTCGGGGCCATCGTGGCGATCCAGCGCGACGTGGGCCTCAAGGAGTACGCCCAGACGGGTAGCGTCGTGGGCGCCCAGGTCTCGCCGGACCTGCTGACGACCATCTTCTCACACGGCTCTCCCCTTCATGACGGGGCCGTCATCGTCGTCGGCGACATGATCCAGACCGCCGGTGCCATCCTGCCCCTGTCCCAGAACCCGGTGAAGGACCGATCCCTGGGAACGCGCCACCGAGCCGCCATCGGACTGAGCGAGGAGACCGACGCCATCGTGGTCGTCGTGAGCGAGGAGACGGCCAGGATCTCAGTGGCCTACCGGGGGCGCCTGGAGATGGGCGTCGACGGGGACCGGCTCCGGGAATACCTGGAGGTGGCGTCGCCGGCGGGGAAGTCCAGCATGCGCCTGGTCCCCGCGGTCTGACTCAACGGGCCCCGGCGTAAAACCGAGACTTCAGGGGAAGAGCCCCTTTCCTTCCCGAGGCCCTTCACACCGCCGGCGACCGCGCGACCGCCGGCCCGGTATGCCCAGCCCCGCGGCAGGGGTCCGTTCAGCAGGAGCGTACGGATATGCCCTCCGTTTCCGACCTGAGATTCACCCGGCCGGTGGAGGCCGTCCGCCTCGCGGTTGCCGCCGCGCTGGTCCAGCCCCGGGCCACCGACGCATCGCGACACCTCTATATCGTGTCCTCACCCAGGAGCGGCTCCACCTGGCTCATGGAAGCGCTGGGAGCGCAGCCCGGGTTCGGTTGCGTCAATGAGCCGCTCCACAAGCGGCGACTCGAGTGTCTGCCCCCCACGGGCTTCACCCCTCGCTGGCGGTACGACCGGGTCCGGGACGAAGAGGCGGAGGCCTTCCGCGCCCACCTCACCGATCCTGTACGCCTCCGGGCCTTCCTGAACATCCATCCCCTGCGCCCTTCCTTCTGCCGGCACCCCGAGCGCCTGGTGGTCAAGATGGTTCGCTCGGCTCCCATTCTTGGCTGGATCCTGGAAAACGTCCCGGGACACGTGATCTACCTTTGTCGACACCCCATACCCCAGGCGATCTCGGCCAGTCGGCGCCGCCACGCCAACCGCGGGGCCGACTACCTGCACCGGGCCCGGAGCGGAACTCCATCGTTGTCGGAGACCCAACTCGAGGCCATCACCCATCACGTGCGCAGCGGGGACGAGCTTGCCCAGCGAGTCGTGGAGTGGAGTCTCGAAAACCTGGCCGCCATCCGCTTCGTCCAGCAGAACCGGAATCATCCCCGGCTGTCGGTGGTGCGTTACGAGGACAACGTGCTGGACTTCCCCGCCGTGCTCAGGCGCTTGGACGCCCGGGCGGGCTTGCCCGATTGGACATTGTCCGTGCCCGCCGCCACGGAGCCCTCCCGAGTCACCAACAGCTCAACAGCGGCGTCCGTGGGAGCGATACGCGAGGGTAACGCAAATCATCTGATCCGGAGTTGGCGCGAGGGGCTGAGCACCGAACGGATTCGGGCCCTGCTCTCCATTCCCCGGGCTTTGGACATCCCCCTGAACGAGGAAGACGACGCGCTGGCCCTCTAGGAAGGCGACGGGAGCGGGTCGGCCCCTCCCAGTCCGGGCGATTCCTTGCCTGGCTTCATGACCCGGGTGTCGCTGCCGGGTAGAGCCATCGAAGGCTCGTCGGACATCTCGCCCATGGCCGGGGGGGGGAGGTCCTTGCCGTCCACCAGGATCTGAATCTCGTCGGAGTCCAGCGTCTCCCGTTCCAGAAGCGCCTGTGCGATGGCCTCCAACAGCTCCTGGTTGGCGGTCAACATGGTTCTTGCCTGGGCGTGGGCTCGGTCGAGGATGCGCTTCACCTCCTCGTCGACTCGCTGGGCCGTGTGATCGGAGACCTCCCGGCGTTGCATCATGTCCCGGCCCAGGAACACCTCGTGATCCGAGTCACCCACGGCCATCAGGCCGATCTCTTCGGACATGCCGAAGCGGGTCACCATTCGGCGGGCCATGGCGGTGGCGCGCTCGATATCGTTCCCGGCGCCCGTGGTCACCTTGTCCTCACCGAAGATCATCTCCTCGGCCACCCGCCCTCCGAAGAGCATGGAGAGCTGACCCTCCAACCAGTCCTTCGTGTACGAGTGGCGGTCCTCTTCCGGTAGCGACGCCGTCAGCCCGAGGGCCCGGCCTCGTGGTACGATGGTGACCTTGTGCACGGGGTCCAGGCCTGGGGTCTTCACTCCGATGACGGCGTGTCCGGCCTCGTGGTAGGCCGTGAGCTTACGCTCGGCCTCCGTGAGGACCATGCTCCGCCGCTCCGTGCCCAGCATCACCTTGTCCTTGGCCTCCTCGAAGTCCTCCATGGTCACGCGGTCGACCCCCCGACGCGCTGCGAAGAGGGCCGCCTCGTTGCAGATGTTGGACAGGTCGGCCCCGCTGAGCCCAGGGGTACCTCTGGCGATGAGGCCCAGCTCCACGTCTTCGGCAAGGGGGAGCTTCTTGGCGTGAACTCGCAGGATCCCCTCGCGGCCCTTCACGTCCGGCAGATCTACGACGACCTGACGGTCGAATCGGCCAGGGCGCAGAAGGGCCGGGTCCAGCACGTCGGGGCGGTTGGTGGCCGCCAGGAGAATCACTCCCTCGTTGGCCTCGAAGCCGTCCATCTCGACGAGGAGCGCGTTCAGCGTCTGTTCGCGCTCGTCGTGGCCGCCTCCCAGTCCGGCGCCCCGGTGTCGGCCCACGGCATCGATTTCGTCCACGAAGATGATGCAGGGCGCGTGGGCCTTGCCCTGCTCGAAGAGGTCTCTGACCCGTGAAGCGCCCACGCCCACGAACATCTCCACGAAGTCGGATCCCGACATCTGGAAGAAGGGTCGCCCGGCCTCGCCGGCCACGGCCCGGGCCAACAGCGTCTTACCGGTTCCCGGGGGGCCCACCAGAAGCACGCCCTTGGGGAGCCGGCCGCCCAGCCGGCTGAACCGGGGCGGATCCTTGAGGAACTCGATGATCTCTTCGAGCTCCTGCTTGGCCTCGTCGGCACCGGCAACGTCGGCGAACGTGACCTTGGGGGTGTCGGGACTGATCAGCTTGGCCTTGGACCGCCCGAACTGGAATGCCTTGTTCCCACCGCTCTGCATGGTCCGGAAGATCCAGATCCAGAAGGCGATGAAGAGGAGCCAGGGGAGGACGCCGATCAGGAGGGTTCCCCACCCCGTCGCCTCGGTCTCGGCGTCCACCTTCACGCCGCGCTCCAGCATCGTCGCCACCAGCTCCTGGGACACTTCGCCCGGGCTGCGAGTGTGGAAGGCGTGGATGTTGACGTCGTCGATCGTGACGGGAGTTCTCAGCTGACCTTCGATACGGACGCCGTCGAAGACGGTCACCTCCAGGAGGTTGTCCGCTTCGAGCTGCTCCACGAACTCCGAGTAGACGAGCTCTGTAGTGCCTTCCTCGGTCCCGCGCATGAACTGCACGACCAGAATGGACATGAGGACCAGGAGTATCCAGAAGGACGCGGTCCGGGACACGCGGGAGAGCTTCTGGGGGGGGTCGGTCTTCAGGGGGCCTTGATCGGGCATGATTGGCCTGTTCTATCCTTTCCCGCGACCTCAGATGGATCCGATGTAAGGGAGGTGGCGGAAGTTCTCGCTGTAATCGAGCCCATAGCCGACCAGGAATTCCTCTGGCGCGTCGAAACCCACCCACTTCGGCTCCAGTCCGAGGGCGCTGATCCTCTTGTGAAGCAAGGCGCAGATTTCCAGCGACGCCGGACCCCGTTCCCGTAGCACGGGGACGAGGCGATTCATCGTGTTTCCACTGTCGACAATGTCTTCGACAAGTATAACACTCCGGCCCTTCAGCGAAGCGCCGGAATCGTACAGGAGTTCTACCTCCCCGCTGCTCACCCGTTCCGAACCGTAGCTCGAAGCCAACAAGAAGTCGATCTGCAGAGGACGGTCGATTTCCCGGACCAGGTCCGCGAGGAAGATGAACGAGCCTTTCAGGAGCCCGAGGATCAGGAGCTCGGCGTCGGCGGGGTAGGCACCTGCGATTTCAGCACCCATTTCGCGGACGCGCTCACGGATCTGCGCCTCGGAGTACACGACCCGCTTCAATGACTGCCCACCCAGCCGGAGTTCCGTCGGCCCCGTTTCACTCGATGTCGTGATCGCGCAGCTCCTTTGGATGACCGAGGGCGACACAAAACGTTGCGCTGTCCTCGTTTTCGCCGACGGAATCGGCACTCGAGCGACGGCCCGGATCGTAGGCAGGCGCCGTAAGACCCGGAATCCATAACACCGATCCACCGGCGTCGGCCAGAACCGGGACAAGGTCACGCCGGAAACTGGGGATACCCTTCTCCAACATGATCTTCTTCACCTTCTTCTTGCCGCCTTCGAAGGGCATCCGGTCTCCCGGCCTCCGGGAACGAAGGGTGAGGGGGAACCGCAAGCCCTGCGTGGAGAGTACGGCAACCTGGGCGGCCGCCTTCAACACCTCGTCCGACCACGCTCCCCCTTCGACCTCGGGCACCCGCAGGGCGGCGGCGCCGCCGCCCGCCTCGGTTCGGCAAGCCCCCCACGCAACCGAGCGGATCTGGCCCCGGACCTCCCAGAGTCCCCGCCCGCCCTCCGCCGAAAGCGTCACCGCCTCCTTCGTGGGGGACGCGACTCCCTCCGCGCCGGGCTCCTCCCGAGGCGCAATTCGCAGGACCCCCGCCGAACACGTCGCGGTGAGGCCTCCCTGGAGGTCGGCGGAGGATCCGCTCCGCCCCTCCCGGACCAGGTGGAGGACCCGGTCAACGGCAGCCTGGCCCAGGATCACGCCCAACCGTTCACCGCCTCGCCTCAATACCTGTGAAACGATCTCGTCGCCCCAGGATCGCATCGGGCCCAGCGCCAGGATCAGCTCCGAATCGACGCGTGATTCCGGAGGGTCTTGCCAAGCTTCGAGGAGCCCATCGGACATTCCCGCCAGGGCTTCCCGTTGCCGGCGGCTCAGCTCGGCCAGGCGGGCAAGGGACGCCTTCGCCCCGGGCACGGCCTCCTCCAGGGCCGGTAGGACCTGGTGGCGGATCCGGTTCCGGGTCCAACGGAGGTCCAGGTTGGTGGGATCCTGCCGTACAGGGAGCCGGACCGACCGGGCATAGGCGGCCAGATCCTCTCTCCATACGCCCAGCCACGGCCGCTCCACATCGCCCACCCGGGGCCAGACACCGGTCAGGCCGTCGGGCCCTGCGCCCCGGGCGGCTCGGAACAAGACCGTCTCCGCCTGATCGTCGGCGGTGTGTCCGGTGAGCACCACCACAGCCGAAAGCTCCTCCTTCATCCGTTCCAGGAAGCCGTAGCGGACGTCCCGTGCCTCCGCCTCCGTGGCCGGAGGTTGGACCACCGATTCCGTGTGGCAGGTCACGTTCCACGCCCTG
>JAHEKK010000086.1:0-5859 GCA_024638395.1 Gemmatimonadota bacterium
GTTCTCCATCCGTACCGCGCCCGGGCTGGCGAAGAAGACGCCGGCGTAGCGGTTCGTTACCGCCGCCAGGTAGTCGGCCAGGGACGAGGGGTACAGACCCCCACCCGGGATGTAGCCCAGATGACCACCGGAGGCCGGGTTCAGCCCGGGCGTTTCCACATTCCGGGTCCAGCTTTCCAGGAGCACCTCGATGGGCCGACCGTCCTCCTGGATGGGAAGGTCCAGGAGCGCCGAGCCCTTGTGGTCCGTGACCACGTATGCCTTGCCCCCGTCCAGGCTTTCGAGAAAGGCCTCGGTCTGGGCCACAACGCGGTCTCGGACCCGCCGTCGCGCGTCGGGGCCCGGCTCCAGCCGTCTGGCCTCCGCCTCCAACTGGGCGAGGCGGTCTTCCAGCCTGGGGGGCGAGGCGGTCATCCCTCGTTCGCGCGAGTCACGACGTCGCGCCGGCCCCCCGTAGCGTGCGATATTCGCGGAAGGAGATGAGCCGGTTGTCACGCTCGTCCCACAGTGCCAACCGAAGCGTATTCAGTCCGTCCCGGATGGTCATCCGGGTGACGGCCCAGAGCTCCGGATTCTCTTTGTGGCACTCCTCGAGCCGGTAGTTGGGGATGCGGCTGCTCAAGTGGTGAACGTGATGGAGTCCGATATTGGCCGTGATCCACTGGAGCGGTTTGGGCAACATGAGGTATGAGGATCCATGGAGGGCTGCGTCGTAGTAGTTCCAGTCCTCATGACGGTGCCAATAAGCGTCCTCGTACTGATGCTGCACATAGAAGAGCCACACGCCCAGCGCGCATGCGAAGAGCGTGATCGGTATCTGGACCAGTAGGAATCGCTCGATGCCGATGGTCAACCAGGCCGCAACGACCACCGTCACGAGGGCCAGATTGGTGAACCAGACCGAGCGCCACTCCCGCTTCCATTTCCTCGGCAGGTCCCAGGGATACCGGTGTTTGATCAAGAACTGGAACGCAGCGCCGGGGCCAAAGAGGACGATGGGATTTCGGTAGACCCGGTAGAACAGCTTCCGGCCCGGCGTGAGAGCCTCGTACTCGTCGATGGTGAGGGTCTCGATCTCGCCGAAGGACCGGAGGTCGAGATCGCCGGAGTGAGCGTGGTGGATGGCGTGGGTCTTCCGCCAATAGTGGTACGGCGTCAGGGTCATGACGCCAATCACGAAGCCTACGGCGTCAGCGACCTTCTGAGACCCGAAGTATGATCCGTGGCCGCAGTCGTGCTGGATCATGAAGAGGCGCATCAAGAACCCCGCCGCGGCGACGGCAAGCCCCACCGTAAGGAAGTAGCTGACGTCGAGGCTCCAAAGCATCAGGGCCCAGGTTCCGAAGAACAGGACTGCGCTGATCGCCAGTTGCCGGGCACTTCTGCGATTGTCGGCCCCGAAGTAGGGCGACAGGATGTCCTTCCACTTGCGTACCTGTTCTCTATCCGGTTTCATCGGCTACCCGAGAGGGGAGTCAAGTGATTCGGCTCAGCGCCCCTGCTCCAGGGTCTGGAGCAGGGGCTACTTATGATTCGACAGAGGCCCGTGTCTGGTCAAGCGACATGTGTGGAGGAATCCCCTACACGGAGGTCCGGTGAAAGACGACGCTTGGGTGGACGTTCCCTTTGACCGGCGAACGTTCGTGCGGCGAGTCGGCGGCGCGGCGGGTGGCGCTTTGCTGTCGATGCACCTCGCAGCCTGTCAGGACGCGGCGGATCAGGCGCGTGAAGCTGCGGCGGCGGGATCCGGCTTTTCGATCTTGACGGCTGACGAGGGACGTCGGCTCGAGGCCGTGTGCGCGACCCTCATCCCTTCGGGGGAAACCCCGGGTGCCCGGGAGGCGGGTGCTGCACACTTCATCGACCTGGTCCTGGGCACGTTCGAGGCCGGCAGCCTACCGACGATCCGGGACGGCTTGGCCGGGTTGAAGCGTCGAGTGGAGGCGGCCGAGGGGCGCGGCACCTCCTTCGCCGACCTGAGTGCGACGCGTCAGGTCGCCATCCTGACGGATGTCGAGCGGGAGGACCCGGGGTTCTTCGGTACGGCCCGATACTTGACCATTTGCGGCACCTTCTGCCACCCGGACCTGGGCGGCAACCGCGATGGCGCCGGATGGGCCATTCTGGGGCTCGACCCTCAGAACGCCTATGAGCCGCCCTTTGGCTACTACGACGAGGGCCATCACGATCGTGAGGTGGGCGCGTGAGGGCCGGCCCGAGGTACCAGACCCGTCAGCCCGTCGATTTCGTGGTGATCGGCTCGGGGGCGGCCGGTGGGGTCATGGCGAAGGAGTTGTCCGAAGCCGGCTTCGAGGTGGTCGTACTCGAGCAGGGGCCCTACATCCGCCCCGAAGAGTTCGTCCATGACGAGTATGGTGTGTGGCTCCATTCGATGTTGACGGGGTCCGGTTCGGAGTTCCCCTCGACCTTCCGTACCACCGAGCAAGAGGAAGCCGGTGTGCTCCCGGGTCCCTTCGGCTCCGCGGTGTACGCTCGAATGGTGGGGGGAAGCAGTGTTCACTTCACCGCGAACTACTGGCGCTTTCGGCCCGTGGATTTCGTGGAAGGGACGCTGACCGGAGGCATCCAGGGCACGGGGATGGAAGATTGGCCCATCACCTACGAGGACCTGGAGCCGTACTACACGAAGGTCGAGTGGGAGGTGGGAGTGTCGGGTGCCCCGGGGCCGGGAGATCCCCCGCGGTCCCGCCCCTTCCCCATGCCTCCGCTACCGGTCAAGTCGTCCGGAGTGCTGCTGGAGAAGGGTGCCCAGGCGCTGGGATGGACTCCGCAACCCGCGTCGATGGCCATTCTGTCTCGAGCTCACGACGGCCGTGCCCCCTGCATCAATTGCGGGTGGTGCATGGGATATGGGTGCGAAGTCAACGCCAAATCCTCATCTCTCGCGTCCGTGATCCCCAAGGCCGAGGCCACAGGCCGCTGCGAGATCCGCCCCTTGTCCACGGTGTACCGCATCGACACGGACGCCTCGGGTAGGGCCAACCAGGTGGTCTACTTCGACGCAGACGGACAGAGCCACGCGCAGCGGGCCAGAGCCGTCGTGCTGTGCGCGAACGGAGCCGAGACGGCTCGGCTGCTGCTCAGCTCGGACAGCAGCCGGTTTCCTGACGGTCTCGCGAATTCCAGTGGGATGGTCGGGAAGTACCTGATGTTCAATGGGAATTCGTCCGTCAGTGGCCTGTTCGAGCACCCCCTGAACGAGTACAAAGGTCCGGGAGTGACCCGCCTCGTCCTGGACCCCTTCTACGACTCCGATCCTGAACGTGGCTTCTACGGTGGGGGCGGCCTGGACGGCCGCACGGGGATCGGCCCGATCTTCTTCGCCTGGCTCGGAATGCCTCCGGACGGACCCACCTGGGGTGCCGGATACAAGGAGATGTTGAGCGAATACTATACGCGTTCGATGGATGTCTTCTGCCACGGGACCTCCCTCCCACTCGAAACGAACAACGTCACCCTGGACCCTTCGGTGACCGACAAGTGGGGTCGCCCCGCAGTCCGGATCACGTACCGGGATCACGACGACGATCTAGCGGTCATACACTGGCTCCGCGAGCGTGCGGAGGAGCTCCTCGAAGCGGCGGGTGCCCGGCGTACCTGGTCCTTCCCCTATGGGCCCCAGAGGAACGGCTTCCATCTCCTGGGAACGGCGAGAATGGGCTCCGATCCGGATCGCTCCGTCGTGGATCCCTATCATCGTGCTCACGACGTCCCCGGTCTGTATATCTGCGACGGGAGCAGCCTCGTGACGTCGGGCCGGGGGCAACCCACGATGACCATCCAGGCGCTGGCCTTCAGAGCGGCCGAACACCTGGTCGAAGCGGCTCGCCGAGGAGAGGTCTAGCGCCAGCGGTCCTGGGAGCGCCCTCGGTGTCAGGCTACCGGCGATCCAGTGGCGTGCCATAGGGGTAGAGCTGCCCCAGATCCACGTGTTCGTAGGGGAGAGCGTCGAGGAACGTCGTCCCCACGAAGGGCTCGGGTGCCTCCACCACGACGACGGTTCGTGCGTAGCCGGTCTCGTCGAAGCCACGGCGGAAATGGACGCGGGATTTGACGACGAATATGTCGAACTCCTCGGGCTTCAGGGGCCCGATCTCGAGGGCTTCAGGATAGAGGACCTGCTCGTAGGTGGGTGTGAGGATGACCGCATCCCCCTGGCCGAAGGAGATCACGGCGACATGGTCGTATCCCAATGCTTCGCCCAGGTATTCCAACCGGCCCTCGATGGTTGCGGGGGCGCCGCCGGAGGGCGTGAAGCCGCCGATCGATCCGGCAAAGGTGTCGCCGGCCCCGGCCCCGGCCGCCTGGAGGGAGTCGAGGGTCGCGGGAGAGGTGATCGTCGCGTAGAGCACGCGTGAAATCCCGGCGCTCCGAAAAGCCTCGAGAATGTGTGTGGCATCTCCGGGTCGGTCGCTGTGGTCTCCGACAGCCACGGGAACCGCACCTTCGGAAACGGCCTCGGCTACGATCCTGGCGGCCTCCTCGGGCCCCGGGTAGCCCCCGACGGCGAAGTCCTCCCGCACGCGCCAGAAGTACTCGTTCATGTCGTCGGCGATCTCGTTCGCCAGTTGCGAGTCGTCGTGGGTCATGACGTGGACCGTGGCGCCCACGTCAGGTACGTCGGACCATGGATACCCGTAGAAGACGCTCACGTAGGCATGGGGCACCCGGGCCTCCCACCGCCGAGCCCGTTCCATGATATCCATGGAGGGGGACTGTCCGGTCCACTGCAGGACGGTCGCCGTGATGATCCCCGGCTTGCGCGTTGCCGTTGTCGAGCGGTAGCGGCCCAGGGCGGCGAGGCGTAGAGCGCGAGCCGCACGCTCTCCCTGGATGTATGCGTCGTAGTGGGGATACCGCTTGGTCACGAAGGCGAAGTCGGCCCACCGGAGGAATTCTTCGTCCTCGTTTCCATGCAGGTCGAACGACCCTGCGATCGGCACATCATTCCCCACCACCTCCCGGAAGCGGCGTGCGATCTCGGCCTCTGGCCTGGGAACGTTGCGCACGGCCATGGCCCCGTGGAGAGCGAGGTAGACGGCGTCGACGGGGGGCGCTTGCCGCAGCTCGTCGATCATGGAGCTCAGGAAGTGCTCGAATGTTTCCTCGCTGTTCCAGCTCCGGGACGACCCCCCGAATACACCAATGGGCGAGGTCAGGGGGACCAGCTCGACGTCCCCGAACTCTCGGGCGCGATCGGCGAATCCTCTCACATACTCGCCCGATGCCAGAAGCGAGTCGCCGGTGAGAGGCTCGCTGTACCGAAGCCAGTCCTCGATTTCGGTATCGCCGCCGGGGCAGAAGGTGCACGTCTCATGTTGGAACTTCGCCACGGCGATCCGGATCCGATCGTTGTCGGAATCAGGGAGCTGGCATGCAGCGGTGGCAAGACCGGCCAGGAACGGAATCAGGCGTCGCATGAAGGCCTCGGCTCGGGGTCTGTGGGATGCACTCTAAGTTGCGCCTCGCGTCGATTCAGAACCATCCTTCCTCCTCGCGGCTGCGCTCGGTGCGGCCCAAGTCGATTGACGTTCTCAGTGGAGCACAGGTTATGACTCGTGTCGTGGTCGCGCTCGTTGGCTTCGTTCCTCTTGCGTTTCTGGCCCCGGAGCACGCCTCGGCCCAGCAGGATTTCTCCGCCGTACAGATCGAAACGGTCCAACTCGAGAGCGATCTCTACATGCTCGTCGGGGCCGGGGGGAATATCGGCCTTTCAGTCGGCGACGACTCTGGCAGCGGAACCGACACGGGTGCACGCGAGCACTATCGGGAAAACACCGCACTCGGCGAGGTCAGCGATTGGATGACCAAGATTCTGCTCGGGGTCGGTCTGGTGCA
>JAHEKK010000086.1:5869-9416 GCA_024638395.1 Gemmatimonadota bacterium
ACATGCTCGTCGGGGCCGGGGGGAATATCGGCCTTTCAGTCGGCGACGACGGCGCGTTCATCATCGACGATCAGTTCGCGCCCCTGACCGAGAAGATCCTCGCTGCCGTCGGCGCACTCACTTCGGAACCGGTGCGCTGGGTGCTGAACACCCATTGGCACGGCGATCACACCGGTGGCAACGAGAACCTTGGCGAAGCGGGCGCGATGATCGTCGCCCACAAGAACGTCTACCGACGGATGAATCCCGAAGCGTTTTCGGATCTGGTGGGACGTTCGGGACAGGCTCCGGCCAAGGCGCTTCCGGTCGTGACCTTCGAGGATGGCGTGGAGTTCCATTGGAATGGGCAGGACATCGACGTCACCCACGTCTCCAACGCCCACACTGATGGGGACGCGGTTGTCTACTTCCCCCACGCCAATGTCTTCCACATGGGTGATACGTTCTTCAGGGATCGGTACCCCTTCGTCGACGTCAACAGCGGGGGGGCGGTAGACGGGGTCATCGAGGCCGCCAATTACGTTCTTTCGCGGTCCGACGAGGAGACCCGGATCATCCCGGGCCACGGTCCACTGTCCACGGCAGACGATCTCCGGCGGTACCGGGACATGCTCGAAACGGTCCGCCTTCGGGTGTCTTCGCTAATCGCCGCGGGCCGCACGGAGGACCAGGTCGTGGAAGCCGACCCAGCCGCCTCCCTGGGTCCCGAGTGGGGCGAGAACTCCGAGGGCTTCATTCGGGCCGTCTATCAGAGCCTCACCCGGTAGCAGACGTGTTGGAGTCCGGTTCGGTCTCGCCGACGTTCGTCGCCGGCGAGACCGAGTCGTTTGGACCGTGATCCGACGGCCGGTCCTCCTTCAGGGTCAAACCGTTACGAGATGCGCTCGACCATGACCTTGGCCACCGGGCCTCTCCAGCCATGAAGCGACGGGATGAGGTCGTCACGTCCGTGGATGCCGCGGTGGTGTCGGATCTTTCCATTCTCCGCCAGTTCCGGATCGCTCATCCCCGTCCCCGTCTCGGAGGTACTGACGCCCGTCAGGACCGGGCAGGGGGGAACGATGTCCGAGAAGTCCTCCGTGTTGACCTCGGTACCCGCGTCGTACCCGCCAACCGTGTAGATCTTCTTCTGGCCGACTGCGTGAGGTAGCCGAGCCCCCCTCAAGCCAGTGAAGCCGTCGTTCGTGCAGATGAGCATGGACGCCCAGGAGAGCCGCCGTGCGTTGTGGCTCCCCGTCACCTCCATGCTCAGGGAGCCGCCGGCCATCACCGGCGCCGTGGCTGCTGCGACTGCCGACACGTGGGAGTCGCCAACGAGACTGGTGAGCAGAGGGTCGCCGTTCCCGTTTTCCGCGAGCTGCATGATGCCCTCGGAGGCGCGGGCTCCGGGTCGGAAGATCCGAAGGCCTCGACGGTGGGTCGCCATGATGGGTGGCGTCAGGGGTTGGCCGTCGGTCAGGTTGTAGATGGTGATGCGATAGGTTCTCTCTGCCGCGGGTCCGTTGGCATACTCGGCCGACGGGGCAGGTGCCTCCGTGGAGACCGGGTCCGTGGGGCCCTCGGAACACGCGGCCAGCGCCGCGAGGGCGAGGATCAGACATCGCTTGGTCATGGGTTTCTCCGGTGTTGGGGATATTTGTCGCGCACCGGATAAGGCAGGCAAAGACGGTACCGAGATCCTCCCACGGAGATGTGCACGGCCAGTCCTTGGACCCACAAAGACTTACGCATATTCTGACCGGAGTGCCCCCAGGGGTGCAGGCGGTTCACGACGACATGGAACGGAACGCATGGATGTTCCCTGAAACGCGGCTTCACCGGCGGGTGGCGGGTGGTGTCCTGCTCCTCCTGTGCCTCATGGGATGCCGGGACGCGGACGCCGGTCCCGGGCCGATGCCGAGCGAAGCCGGTTCCGTCGAAGACCTCGTCACCGCCGCCCTCTCGGAGAACCCGGCCATCTGGTACGACTCGAGTCCCGACGATCAGGGACGAGCCGTCGCCGATGGCTTCGCTCGTCGCTTCCCCGGCGCGTCGGTTCGCCACGTTCGCCTTGTCGGAGGTCTCGACATCGCGGCCCGCATGGTGCTGGAAGCTCGGACGCGTGGTGAAGCTGCGGACGTGGCTACGCTCGCAGCGGAGCAGGCCCACGGCCTCCACCAGCGCAGCCTCCTCGTAGAGGCCGATTGGGAGGCCTTTGGCGTGAGCCGCGCCATGGTGGCCGCCCCGCATGCCCTCGCCACGGCCACGGCGGTATTCGTACTGCTGTACAACCCGGAGCTGCTGGCCGAGCCCCCCGCTTCATGGGAGGATCTCCTGGCACCGGAATGGGCGGGCAGGTTCGGCACCTGGGTGTCGCCTCATGCATTGGTCCAGCTGGTCCCATCCCTGGGAGACGAGGAAGCCGCACGGTACGCGGCCCGGTTCGCGGCCCAGGAACCGGTCCTGTTTCGAAGCACCTTCCCCCTCGTCCAGGCGATCGCCGCGGGTGATCTGGCCGCGGGGGTCGGTGTCTGGCACGCGGCCAAGCCACTCATTTCCGCCGGGGCCCCGGTACGGGTTGCGCGCCTTTCGCCGACACCCCTTTCGACCCTGTATACGGTGGTGGCCGCCGGTGCGTCGAGCCCGAATTCGGCGCGCCTCTTTGCCGCGTGGCTTGCCTCTCCCGAAGGCGCTCTTGCCTATGAGGCCGCCACGGGACGGGGGAACCGCAGGGTGGCGGGCACAGAGACAGCGGCGTTTCTGGACGGTGCCGAGGTATCCGAGTTCCCCTTCGCCGAGGTGGGTGCGGCCTCGGAGTGGATGGCCCGTTTCGGGGCCGAGTTGCGGAGCGGCCGTACGGTGAGGCCGTGAAGGCGGGAGGATCTACAGGGGGGGCGAGGTCGGGCGTCTTCACCGAAAGGATCGCCCTCTGGGTTCTCCTCCTGGTTCTTGCCTACCTCGTTGGGACGCCGGTCGCCTTCCTCGTACTCAGCAGCTTCAAGCCCACGGGACTGCCCCCGGATCCGGGCTGGACCCTCGACAACTACGTCAGGGCATTCGGAGACCCCGAATTCCCTGACGTTCTGCTCAACTCGCTCGTGTTCGTATCGGGCTCCGTCGTCCTTGCAGTCGGCATCGCCCTTGTGCTCGTGTTGCTGATTGAACGCACGGACGTCGTTGGCCGCCGGCCGCTACGCTGGTTGATCCTGCTGCCCATGGCAGCTCCGCCCTTCCTGGTGGGGGTGGCGTGGAGCCTTCTCCTGAGCCCTCGATCGGGTGCGGTGAATCGGGTTCTTCAGTCGTGGTTGGGCTACGAGGAAGGGCCGCTCAACATCTTCTCTCTGGGCGGCATGGTCTTCGTGGAGGGGCTCGTCCTGATCCCCACGGCCTACCTCATGCTGATGCCGGCCGTGCGGGCCATGGATCCGACGCTCGAGGAGGCCGCTTTGGCTGCCGGCGCCGCTCCGGGGAGGGTCCTGAGGTCCGTCACGCTTTCCCTGCTTCGCCCCGCGATTCTGGCAGCGGCAATATTCCTGGCGATTGCAGGCTTTGTCGTGTTCGACATTCC
>JAHEKK010000087.1 GCA_024638395.1 Gemmatimonadota bacterium
AACTCCTGGACCGTCGCCAGATCGGCTCCCCCCTCCAGCAGGTGCGTGGCACAGGAGTGGCGTAAGGTGTGTGGCGACACCCGGCGGGCGATTCCGGCCCGCTTGGCGGCGTTTCGCACGATCGTCCACACGCCCATCCGGCTCAGCTTCCCGCCTTTCCGGTTGAGGAAGACCGCGTCCCCGCTCCGGGCCCCCGCCAGGGCCGGACGAACGATGCTCAGGTAACGGGCGAGGGCCCTCACCGCCGCTCCTCCCGTGGGCACCAGCCGTTCTTTGCCCCCCTTGCCCATGACCAGGCAGGTGCCGCTGTCCAGATCCACGTCCCGGAGCTGCAAATGCGTGAGCTCGCTGACCCGCATCCCCGTGGCATAGAGGGTTTCCAGGATCGCCCGGTCCCGCCAGTACGTGGGCAGGTCGGGATCGACGGCCTCCACGAGATCCGCCGCCTCTTCCTGGCTGAGAAAGGAAGGCAGTACCTGCCTGGCCTTGGGGCGCTCCATCCTGTCCGTCGGGTCGGCGGGCACCTCCTCTTCACCGAGGAGGAAGGAGAAATAGGCTCTGAGCGCCGACTGGGCGCGCCGGACCGAGGTCGGGGCCCGGCCCTGGCTGACGAGATGGGCCACATATCGGTCCATGTGCTCTGCCGTGACGCGGTCGGGGCCCGCGACACCCGCCTCTGCGAGGAAGTGGATGAAGCGTTGGATGTCGCCACCATACGACGCCACGGTCCGGGGCTTCAGCCCCCTTTCGAGAGCCAGGAAGTCCTGAAAGGGCTCGGTAAGGAACGGATCGCCCACCGGTCCCGCCCCACCGCTGGTCGTGGGTTCGTCTCGGCTACTCATCACGGGGGTGCCCGTCCGCCGGAGGATCCGCCCTGCCCTGCTTGGCTCCACCGTTGCGGGTGCGGGCCCAGAATCCCAGAACGATCACGATCAGCACCGCCGACACCAGAAGAAGACCCCGGTTTGCCCGGTCGAGCGTCTCGAGTACGGACTCGATGTTTCGCCCCGTGAGGAAACCGAGGCGCACCAGCCCTCCGTACCAGATCGCCGAGGCCACAATCAGGGGAGGGAGGACCCGCAAGGGCCGCTGGCGGGTCACCCCGGCAAAAACGGGCACGAGGGCGCGGAAGCCCGGCAGGAATCTCGCAACGAAGATGGCCGGAACGCCCCACCGATCGTAGAAGCGCTCCAGACGGGCCATCTGTACGGGCGAGAGGAGGTGGCGCCCGCGGCCCTCGCTGAAGAACCCGAGTCCGTAGCGCAGGCCTGCCCAGTAGACCAACGCGGCTCCTCCCACATTGGCCGCCCAGGTCGCGAGGAAGATGCCGAAAGGATGCACCCGACCAACACCAGCCACGAGTCCCCCGCCCAAGATGACGGTATCGGCCGGGATGATGGGAACGATGTTCTCCATGGCCGCGCCCAGGGCGAGCACGACATAGATCAGAACCGTGGGCAGGCCCTCCAGGAGGGCGAGGGCCCGGTCCAACACCGTGCTACCCTGAAGCCGGAGAAATCATGGCGACGGCGTGTACGGCGATACCCTCTCCCCGGCCGATCCAACCCATGCCCTCGTTGGTCTTTCCCTTGACCGACACGGCGTCGGGTCCTACGCCCAGGACATGGGCGAGGGACGCCCGCATCTCGATGGCGCGGGGGCCGATGCGGGGAGCCTCGCAAATCACGGTCACGTCCACGTTCGTCGGAACCCAGCCCGCAGCCGCCAGGATGTCGACCGACCGCGAGAGGAGGTCCATCGAGTCGGCATCCCGCCACTCGGTCTGCCCCGGCGGAAAGTGGCTACCGATATCGCCCAGGGCGGCGGCGCCGAGGATGGCGTCCGTGACCGCGTGGGCCACGGCGTCGCCGTCTGAGAAGGCTTCGAGTCCCGGGCTGCCGGGAAAGTGTACCCCAGCGAGAATCAGCCGCTCGCTCGCGTCAAAACGATGAGAATCGTACCCGAGGCCGACGCGTGCCTTCACGCCGCCTACCCTCTACTCCTCGAAACGCCGGATGGCCAGGCAGACGTTGTGGCCCCCGAATCCGAAGGAGTTGGAAAGCGCCAGCCGAACGGGCTTCTCGACCATGCCGCCGTGAGCGTACTCCAGGTCACACGTCTCGTCGGGCTGCGAGAAGTTGATCGTCGGGGGGATCTGGCCGGTCTGACAGACCCTGGTGCTGATCACCGCTTCGATCGCGCCGGCAGCTCCCAGAAGGTGGCCGGTCATGGACTTGGTCGACCCCACCACGATGTCGTAGGCTCGCTCGCCCATGACCGCTTTGATGGCGGCGGTCTCGGTGGTGTCGTTCGCCGGTGTCGAGGTTCCGTGGGCGTTGATGTAGTCGACGTCGTCGGGGGTGGCGCCGGCATCCGCGAGGGCGATTCGCATCGCGTGTTGGGCGCCCCGGCCCTCAGGGGCAGGTTGGGTGATGTGGAAGGCGTCGCCTGAGAGCCCATACCCCGCGATCTCCCCTAGAATGGGGGCCCCTCGCCGCTGGGCGTGCTCCAGGTCCTCCAGAATCAGACACCCCGCCCCCTCGCCGATGACGAAGCCATCCCGGCCGGCGTCGAATGGGCGGGAGGCCCCAGCAGGATCGTCGTTCCGGGTGGACATGGCCTTCATGGCCGCGAACCCGGCGATGGTCAGGGGCGTGACGGCCGCCTCCGAACCCCCAGCCACCATGATATCCACGTCGCCACGCTCGATGAAACGAGCGGCGTCGCCGATGGCATGGGCACTGGAGGCGCAGGCGGACACGGTTGAATAGTTGGGACCCTGCAGCCCGAAACGGATGGAAACCAGCCCCGCAGAGATATCGGGGATGAACATCGGCACGAAGAACGGGCTGACCCGCGCCGGGCCCTTTTCCACCAGGATGCGACACTGGGTTTCGAACGTGTCCATGCCGCCGATCCCCGATCCCCATACCACACCAAAGCGTTCCGGCGTCGTCGTGTCGGGCACGCCCTGGAGGCCGGCCGATTCCATTCCCATCGAAGCGGCGGCGATGGCGAACTGGGCAAAGCGGTCGTAGCGCTTTGACTCTTTGCGGTCCAACCACCGATCCGGGTCGAACCCCTTCACTTCGCATGCAATCTTGGTGTCGAAGCCCTCGCCCGGGTCGAATTGCGTAATCGTCCCGCCGCCGGGGGTCCCGGCCAGGAGGGCGGCCCAACTCTCGTCCACCGAGTTGCCCACGGGACTAAGCATCCCCATGCCCGTGATCACGACGCGGCGGCGCCCGTTCTTATCGCTCATCGCACCCTGCTCCAAATGATCAATACGGCCGGGCGGACGCCATCGCCCACCCGGCCGCGGATTCCCTTCCGGCTGGACCGCAGATCGGCCTAGGAGTCGGCGTTCTCCCGGATGTACTTCACCGCGTCGCCGACCGTTCGCATCTGCTCGGCGTCCTCGTCGGGAATGTCGATGCCGAACTCCTCTTCGAACGCCATCACGAGTTCCACCGTGTCAAGGGAGTCGGCGCCGAGGTCTTCGACGAACGAGGCCTCGGGCGTCACCTTGTCGGCTTCGACCCCCAGCTCGTTGATGATGATTTCCTTGACCTTGGCTTCCGGACTGTCGGACATGTCGGTTTTCTCTCCCTGTGCGGGGTGGTGATCAACTGAATCGGTGGGAACGGTCCAGCCTACATGACCATACCGCCGTCTACCGCTAGAATCTGGCCCGTAATGTAACCCGCACCGGGTCCGGCTAGGAACCGGACCACGTGAGCGACATCGGGCGGTGCTCCAAAGCGCCCCAGAGGGATCTGAGACTGGAGGTCCGCAACCTGTTGCTCGTTCAACTCGGCGGTCATGTCGGTCGTGATGAACCCCGGCGCTACGGCGTTGCAGCGGACGTTGCGGGAGGCCAGTTCCTTGGCCACGCTCTTCGTGAGCCCGTGCAGGCCGGCTTTGGAAGCCGCGTAGTTGGCCTGGCCCGCATTCCCGATGAGCCCCACGACCGAAGACACGTTCACGATGACCCCCTCCCTCCGCTTCATCATCCCGCGAGTCACGGCCCGGATCATGTGGAAGGCACCGCTCAGGTTGGTTGCGAGCACTTCGTTCCAGTGTTCGTCCTTCAGACGCAGCAGGATGTTGTCCCGCGTGATCCCGGCGTTGTTGACGAGGATGTTCACGGCTCCGATGGAGGCCTCCACGTCGCTTACGAGGGCCTTCGCGGCCTCCGGATCGGAGACGTCGCATGCGAAGCCCTCGTGGCCGGTCCCCGGAAGAGACGCAGCCGCCTCTCTCGCCCGGTCGGCATTCCTGCCGATCACGGCCACACGGGCGCCGGCTTCCGCGAGGCTTCGGGAAATCCCGAGACCGATACCTCGAGACCCTCCGGTCACCAGGGCGACCTGACCTTCCAGTTCCTTGTCCAAGGTTTCTCCTTGCGGCTTTCCGGACCCCACGACCCTCAGGCGGCGGGACTCACATCAAGCGCTGCTATGGCCTCCACGGTCCCGGTCGAGTGGGTTTGCAGGCCTTTGGCGTTGCGCTTGTTCAGTCCCGTGAGGACCGAACCCGGGCCGACCTCGATGAATCGCTCGGCCCCCTGGCTGACCATGTCCTCGACGCATGCCTTCCACCGGACGGGGGATGTGAGCTGACGCACCAGGAGGTCCGCGACCGGACCGGCGCGGGTAACGGACGTGGCCAGCACATTCGATTCCACGGGGAATGTCGGGTCGGACATTTCGACGGTGGCCAGATGTGCCGCAAACGCTTCGGCAGCCGGAGCCATGAGGGGGGAGTGAAAAGCACCGGATACGTTGAGTGGGAGCACGCGCTTGGCACCTGCCCCGGCGGCGTTCTCGGCAATCCAGGCCACGCCCGCGACCTCACCACTGACGACCACCTGGCCATCGGCGTTCAGGTTCGCCGCGACTACGACGTGGCCCGCTTCACGACCCTTTGCGCAGAGGTCTTCCGCTTCCTCGGGCGAGAGCCCGAGGATTGCGGCCATGGTGCCCTTCTGGACCTTGCCCGCGCCCGCCATGAGCTCTCCACGGATCCGCACCGCTCTGAGGCCATCCGCGAACGAGTACGTACCGGAAGCGCCATGAGCCGACAATTCGCCCAGGGAGTGGCCTGCTGCCACCGATATCGGTCCCAGGACGCTTTCGAGCACTCTCCAGACGGCGATGGAATGGACGTACAGGGCCGGCTGGGCGTTCTCCGTAGAGGTGAGCACGGGTTCGGGCCCCTCCCACATGATCTTCCGCAGGTCCATCTCGAGTACGTCGTCGGCTTCCGCGAACGTGTCCCGGGCAAAGGGGAAGGCCTCCGCGAGGTCCCTGCCCATTCCGACGGTCTGGGAGCCCTGGCCCGGAAACAGAAGCGCGGTCTTCATCGGGACTGCGCCTCTACCACCGCATCGCCACGGCGCCCCAGGTCAGCCCGGCACCGAATGCCGTCATCAGCACCACGGACCCGGGCCCCATGCGGCCCTCTTCGACGGCCTCGTCGAGGGCCACGGGAATGGTGGCGGAAGAGATGTTCCCGTACCGGTCCACCGTCACGTAGACCTTCTCCATGGGGATGCCCGAATACTTCGCCGTCGACTCGATGACCCGGATGTTCGCCTGGTGGGGCACCATGATGTCCACGTCATCGGAAGACAGCGAGGCGGCCTCGAGCGCTGCGAAGCCGGACTGGGCCATGGACCGTACGGCGTTCTTGAAGACTTCGCGGCCCTCCATGTGCACCAGATGTGCTCCAGAGGCCAGGAGCTCCGGCGTCAGGGGCATGGCGGACCCTCCGGCGGGCCGCTCCAGAAGGGGGGCCAGATTCCCGTCGGAGAGGTGATGACTGGACAGGATTCCCCGTCCGTCCACCGCGGGCCGCACGACGGCCGCGCCGGCCCCGTCGCCGAACAGGATGCAGGTGGCCCGGTCGCTCCAGTCCACGATCGATGACATTTTTTCCGCGGAGACGATGAGGATCGTCTCGCCTCTACCGGCCGCGATGAAACCCTCGGCTACGGTCAGAGCATAGAGGAAGCCCGTGCAGGCTGCCGACAGATCGAAGGCCAGGCAGTCCAGCGCTCCGATTCTCGACTGGATGTCGCAGGCCGTGGAGGGGAGCCACCGGTCGGGCGTTGCCGTAGTGACGATGAGCACGTCCACATCGGACGGCGCCAGCCCGCCCTTTTGAAGGGCGCACCTGGCGGCTCTGGCTCCCATGTCCGCGGCCGTCATCTCGTCCGGTGCGATGCGACGCTCCCGGATCCCCGTGCGCTCCCGAATCCACGTGTCGTTGGTGTCGACCATCCTCTCCAGATCGGCGTTCGTCAGGACCCGCTCCGGAAGGAATCGCGCCGTCGAGTGGATGAAGGCTATCGGCTGCGAGTTCATCAGGCCTCGCTCTCCGCCCCGGAGTCCAACTCCCGGGTCAAGTGTTCAAGGGTGCCGTTCCGAACGGCCTGGGCAGCCACGCCGAGGGCATTCTGGATCGCCCTCGGGGGGGATTGCCCGTGACAGATGATGCTCACCCCGTTCACGCCGAGCAAAGGTGCGCCGCCGTACTCCTGGTAGTCGAGGACGCGCACCGCCTCCTCCAGGTCCACCGATCCGAGCCCTCCCTGGTTGAGGCGAGACCGCAGATGATCGATGAGGAACCCGGCCACCGATTCATAGAACTTCAAGAGGATATTCCCGGCGAAGCCGTCGCAGACGAGGACGTCGCAGGCGTGGTGGATGATGTCACGACCTTCCACGTTCCCCACGAAATTCAGGTGACTCGCCTCGAGCAGGCGATAGGCTTCCTGGATCTCTTCCGGGCCCTTCGTGGGTTCGCTGCCGACGTTCAGGAGGCCGATGCGGGGATTCTCCAGGTCTTGGAGGTCCTGCATGTAGATTCCGCCCAGTTGGGCAAACTGGACCAGATGCTGGGCCTTGCACTCGATATTCGCGCCCGCGTCCAACATGAGTGTGGGGCCTTTGGCCGTCGGCAGTAGAGTCCCGACCGTGGGTCGGTCGACCCCAGCCAGGGGCCGGAGGATGAAGAGGGACCCCGCCATCACGGCACCGGTCGAGCCGGCCGAGACGAAGGCGTCCGCCCCACCCTCCTTGTGGAGGGTCAGCCCGACAGCGATGGAGGAACCGGGCTTCCTCCGCAGGGCTGATGCGGGCGCGTCGTTGGACGTGATCCGGTCCGGAGCGTGAACGAGGCGGACCCGGTCCGAGACCCCGAGTCGCTCCATCTCCGGGCCGACCACGGCTTCGTCGCCCACCAGGACAACCTCCAGGTCGGGGTCGGCGTCCACGGCCGCCTTCGCCCCGGCCACTTCGCTGGCGGGCGCCTGATCCGTCCCCATGGCGTCCAAGGCGATCCGCATAGGGGAATCTCCCAAGGAACCGTGGGTCCGGTCAGTCCTGATCGACTTCGTAGATCAGCTTGCCCCGGTACATCCCCGAAGTGGGGCAGACCCGGTGACGGAGTTTCGGATCTCCCGTCTTTGAGCACGTGCCCAACGTCGGCGTCGAAGCCTTGTAGTGGGTGCGCCGCTTTCGCTTCCGTTGCTTCGAGATCCGCTTCTTCGGGACGGCCATGGCTCTTTCCTATTCGCTTTTCAATGCCTTCAGCTTCGCCCAGCGGGGATCGACGCCCTCCCGATCCGTCCGCCTGTGAAACTCGCTTGTCGGTCTTCCACACCTGGAACACCGTTCGTCCTTGTCCTCTGGAGGGAGGACGTACCGCGGCAATTCGAGGAGAACGTCCTCCCTGAGTGCCTCGCCAAAATCCAGAATCCGATCACCGGCGCCAATCGTCCGGACGTCGGGATCCTCCGACTCCCAGCCGTCTGCCGGCATATAGACCAGGGTCAGATCGTGGCTGTGGGCGACCGTCAGCTCGTCCATACACCGGCCACACTCATACCGCAGCCCAGCGTCCCACCGGCCACGGATCACCACTCCCCCGTCTGCTGCCACCGAGGCGGTTGCCTTCACTTCCACCGGACCCACAAACGTCAGTCCGGAGCCCGCCCACAGGTCTGCATCGGCGGCGACGGAGGCCTGGACCGGCAGGGTTCTTTCCCACCGGAGACGGACCAGGTCGAGCGTCAGCATAGACCTGTAACATATTCCTGGCCGGGAAACAGTGTCAATCAGTTGCCTGGTCTGTGTCAGCCGAGCAGATCCGTTCCGGAAAAGAAGTAGGAGATCTCCCGGCTGGCGTTCTCGTCTGAATCCGACGCGTGGATGGCGTTTCTCTCCTTGGATTCCGCGAACAGGCGCCGCACGGTCCCTTCCCCGGCCTCCGCGGGATCCGTCGCCCCGATCGTCTCCCGAAGCCTGGGCACTGCGCCCTCGGCCTCGAGTACGAGGGGAATACACGGCCCCGACGTCATGAACTCGACGAGAGAGCCGTAGAACGGGCGTTCCTTGTGGACCTCGTAGAAGGACCGGGCGGCGGCCTCACTCAAGTGCATCATGCGGGCAGCGCGCAGCGTGAACCCCGCTGCCTCGAGGTGAGCCAGTATCTTGCCTGCCTTGCCGGCTCCAGTCGCGTCCGGCTTGATGATGGCGAGGGTACGGTTCATTCAGACATGCCTCGGAAATGGATCGAAGAGGTGGCGCGGCCCAGGGTGTCGTTGACGCCGCCCCGGGGCGACGCCGGCTAGAACGGAAGCCACGCCACCGTCCCGCGTCAAGCTCCCGTCCTGGTCGGCGTGAGGTCCACCACTTCGGCGAACGCCTTCATGACCGTCGTGCGCTCGAGCAAGCCGATGAGCTCCCCCTCGCGGACCACGGGCAATTGGGCGACACCGCGGCTGATCATGACCCGGCTCGCCTCGAGAAGGGACTGCTCCTCGGAGACGCACATGACGGACCGCGTCATGATGTCTCTGGCCGTCACCGGTTCCTTCTGGCCGCCGTCGCTCCCGCCGGGGACCGCGAGAGGCAAGAGGTCACCCCCAGTGATCAGGCCCAGGACCTCCAGATCCTTCCCGACCACGGGAACGGCGCGAACGCCCCTACGGATCATCAACTGAACGACCTCGGCCACCGGCGTGTCGGGGAAGATGCGGTAGGACAGCGGTGTCAGAGCCTCCTCCACCAGGACGGGGTCCGACAAGTTGTATCCTGACAGGGCTTTGGCGACTCTCACATCATCGGACACATCGGGTGCTGTCTCCTCGGCGAGGACGCCGTCGACACGGGCGATGATCGGTGCCAGCGTGAGGTTGACGGCGGCCCGCCCCAGCCCCAGGCATAGCCATGTACGCACGGGAGACGCGCCGGGCCCGCGGGTCACCGTTCCCACGAAAGCCAACCCCGGAAGTCCCGCCTCCCCCCCGAGATCGATCAGAACGGCCTGGGGCGAAAGGCGGATCGGCCTCGCCTGGGTCTTGGGCCTGTCCGC
>JAHEKK010000088.1 GCA_024638395.1 Gemmatimonadota bacterium
CCCGGGCCCATCGTCTTCAGTCAGCCCCGCGTGGGCCTGTGTGCGCGGTCCGGCAAGGACCGTAGAGGGCCCAGCGCGGCCCGAGGTGCCAATGACCGCCGCAGCCGCGATACCGGGGGTGAGGTCTTCACGATCTACAAGTTCCGTACGATGACGGTCGCCGAAGCCAAAGAGGAATGGGCGACGCCCGAGAACCCCCGGATCACACCGATCGGTCAGTTTCTGCGCAAGACGCGGATCGACGAGCTCCCTCAGTTGTTCAACGTCCTTCTTGGAGACATGAACATCGTGGGACCCAGGCCCGAGCAGCCTGGAATCTTCTCGACACTGCGGCAGGAAGTGGACTACTACAGCTACCGTCAGAAGGTGAAGCCGGGCATCACCGGCCTCGCCCAGGTCTCCCTGGGATACGACCAGAGCGTTGACGACGTGAAGAAGAAGGTCGAGAAGGACCTGGAATACATCGCGGCTCGTACGGTCTGGACCGATCTGAAGATCATGGCCAAGACCGTGCCGGTCATGCTGTTCCGCAAGGGCGCCATCTAGGCCCGGGGAAGCTCTGCATCACCCTGGGGTCCTGGCGCAATGGACCCGCGGGCCGACGGCCTCCGGCCGAAGCTCTCGAACACGAGGACCAGCGCCACACCGAGGCTGAACGTCAGAAGCACGCTCAGCGCCACCCCGTCCATGCGCCCTGGGCCGGTCAGGATCTCGCGACCGTCGGGGGCCATTTCGACAAACGGCCAGAGTTTCCGCAGAGAGCCCAGCATCAGGCCCACCAGGACGGCCAGCGTCCGGTCCGGAGCCCGGGCGAAGAGCCAACGGAGCACCCGCGAAAAGGTGAGGAGACCGATGCCGATGGCCGAGACCATCGTGATCACCACTGCGGCGGACTTGATGTCCTGGCTGAATAACATCTCGCTAAGAGAATATGTGACATAGTGATACAGTCCAAGCAACAGTAGTACGAACGAACCGGAGATTCCCGGTAGCATCATGGCCGAGATCGCGACCATCCCCCCGAGGAAGATGATCCAGAGGGCCGGGTCGACACCTCCCGACGTCGCCGCAGTCTGACGGACGGAGGCGCCGCCGGCCGCCGTCCCCCGGAGAGCGTTGATCGACCCGGGAGGGAGGTTGCCGACCTCGCCCGCCATCCGGGCCACCACAGGAAGCTCGAACCCCTGCGTCCCCGAGGGTAGGGAAACCGATCGGGCAGGGCCAAAAGCCACGTCGCGGCCTCCTCCTGAACCCGTCGCCAGAATGGTCAGGCTCTGAGGTCCGACCGTCAGGGCCTCGGCGGTCGGGGTCGGGAGCTCTACTCTCACGACGCCCCTGGCATTCCCACCCGTGCTCTCCGGCAATCCCACAAACCAGAGCGTGATGGCCGCCGACAACGACATGAGGATCCACATCCGCCCGCCCCTCACCTTCATCATGCGCACCGGAATTACGACTGAAGCCAGCACCAGGCCCAGGAAGAGCCCCCGCATCTGAGCCGGGTAGAGATCCAGGAGGGTCGGGATATAGCGGGCGCCCGTGACGATGGCAGCGAGGGCACCCACTCCCAGGGAACCCAGGAACAGTAGGTGATACGCCTCGACGTCGGCCGATTCGTCTCCGAGGCGGCCCGGGTCTCTCAGGCCCCTCGCGATGCGGCGCCACGTCTCACCGCCCAGCAGGCGCCGCGCGGTGGCGAGTCGAAGGGACCCCAAGGCCTCGATGAGTCGTGGGTAGATGCCCAGGATCAGGGCCACGGTGCCACCCGACACGCCGGGGATGGAATCGGAAAGGCCCATCAAGAGCCCTCGTCCGGCGTTGATCACCCACTGCCTCATGACGTCCGTACCCCTCGCTGGTCGAAGTTCCGAAGCCGATGGGGGCGGCCGGCGGCTGGCCCCCCGCGTCGTGGCCCGGGCGTCAGAGGGCCAGGTGCCACCCTCGAACTTCGTCCATTTGGGGGTAACTCGTGAGGTCGAGGTGGAGCGGGGTCACCGAGATGAAACCGTCCTGGACGGCGCGGAAGTCGGCGTCCGGACCACCGTCCCAATGGGTCACGCCCCCGCCGATCCAGTAGTACTCCCGTCCCGAGGGGTCGGTGTCCCGGATGATGGAATCGCTGTACCGTCGCCGGCCCAGGGAGGTGACGCGAACCCCTTCAACGTCCCCCGGGGAGACCTCTGGGAGGTTCACATTCAGAAGCGTGGCCTCCGGAAGCCCCTTGGCAACGAACTGTTCGAGGAGGTGGGATATGACCGGCTGCCAACCTTCGATCTCCTCGGGCTTCCGGCCGGTGTACGAGAAGGCCACGGACGGCACGCCCATGATCGTGGCCTCCACGGCCCCGGCGACCGTCCCCGAGTAGAGCACGTCCTCGCCCATGTTGGGTCCGTGATTGATCCCTGAAACGCAGAGGTCGGGCCGTTCCTCGAGGACGTGGTTGAGCGCAAGGATCACGCAATCCGTAGGGGTTCCGTCCACAACGACGGATCCGTCCGGGGCCAGACGCTTCCTGAGGGGACGGTGGAGCGTGAGGCTGTTGCTGGTGGCACTCTGCTCCCGGTCCGGCGCAACGATGCGCACGGACCCCAGGCTATGGGCAGCCTGAGCCAGCACGTGTATGCCGGTGGCGAGGTACCCGTCATCGTTGGTGCACAGAATCCGCACGTCGAGTCTCAGCCCTCTTCCAGAGTGAGGAGGTCACGGACTTCGGCCAGCTCGGTCCGGATCTGCGCGAGGAGCTGGGGTCCCGCCGTCTGTTCCCGGGAGATCTTGAGCTGCCCCCCTTTCCGGCGATCCTTCAGTTCCTGCCGCGCGCCCTCGAGGGTGTATCTCCGCTCATACAGGAGGTGCTTGATCAGAAGTATGGTCTCGATGTCCTTGGTCTTGTAGACCCGGTTGCCGGCCCGGTTCTTGGTCGGCGAAATGACGTCGAACTGCGTCTCCCAGTACCTGAGGACGTGGGCCTTGAGTCCAGTCAGGTCTCCGACCTCGCCAATCGAGTAGTAGATCTTCTTCGCTATTCGGTCCACGTCCGGACTCCCTCCAGAGTTCAAGCCCAAACCTCCGACTTCGGGGCGCGGGTCATCAGGCGATGCACCGCGTCGCGGGGATCGGCCTCCTCGACCAGGATGCGGTATACCTCCTCCGAGATGGGCATTTCCACATCGTGGCTTTTCGCCAGGGAACGGACCGCTCTCGCAGTCGCGACACCCTCTGCGACGCTGTTGGCCCCCTCGAGAATCGAGGAGAGGGACTCTCCCCTGCCCAGTCGCTCGCCGACCGTGCGGTTCCGGCTCTGAGCGCCGGTGCATGTGAGTACGAGATCGCCCATCCCGGCCAGTCCCGAGAACGTAGCCGCCGCCGCCCCCATCGCGGTTCCGAGACGGGTCATCTCTGCGAGGCCCCGGGTGATCAGGGCCGCCGCGGTGTTGTGTCCCATGTCCAGGCCGGATACGACCCCGGCGGCCACCGCGATCACGTTCTTGAGCGCGCCCCCCAGTTCCACGCCGATCACGTCCGGATTCGTGTAGACACGAAAGCGGTCGGTCTGGAAAAGGGCTTGGGCAGCCGTCCGGTCGCCTGGATCCTCCGCGGCGACCACCACGGCCGTCGGGGTGCCGCGGGCCACCTCGCGGGCAAAACTGGGGCCGGATAGGACGGCGAATCGGGTGACGGCTGACGGACCCAGGACGTCCTCGAACAGCTCGTCCATACGGGAGACGGAGGAGACCTCGATCCCCTTGGTGCCACTCACGATCAAGGCGCCGGGGCGAAGATGGGGAGCCGCCCGCTCCAACAGCGCACGGGTGTGCTGGGCCGGACATACCCACACCACGTGGTCTGCGCTCCCCAGGACATGGGCCAGGTCGGAGGTCGCCTCCAGCCGTGTGCGATTCAGGGGATGACCGTCGAAGAACAGCCGATTGAATCCCTCGCCGGCAATCTGGTCGGCCACTTGTTGTTCCCGGCACCACAGCCGCACGTCGTGGCCGGCATCGGCGAGCAGGTTGGCCAGGGCTGTGCCCCAGGAGCCGGCGCCGACCACGGCGACGTGGGACCCAGTCGGGGCCCTACTGGGCGCAGCCGTCACGCCGCCGCCTCCGGGGTGGCCTTTCGTCCGATCCTGGGCTCTGTGCCGGCCAGGATCCGGCGGAGGTTGGAGCGGTGGGCCCAGATGATGAAAAGGCCGAGAGCCCCCAGAAATGCCGACACGGCCACGGGTATGCCGGGAGTGAAGGCCGCCACCAGAGGCGCCGAGACCGCAGCGGCCATCGAACCGGCGGACACCATGCGTGTGAGGCCGATGGTCACGACCCAGACCGCGAAACCCACGGCCACCGACAAAGGAGCCAGTGCCGCCAGAACACCCGCGCTCGTAGCCACCCCCTTCCCACCCCGGAAGCCCACCCAGACGGAAAAGACGTGGCCTACGATGGCGGCCGCACCAAACCCCACGGCCCAGAGCGGATCCGCTTCACTTGCCAGCCGTGGAAACCACCACGCGGGAATCCACCCTTTGAACACGTCGACCAGGAGGACCGGCAGGGCCGCCTTCCAGCCCAGAACCCGAAAGGTGTTCGTGGCACCCAGGTTTCCGCTGCCGTGATCTCTCAGGTCGACCCCATACACACCCTTCCCCACCCAGAAGGACGTCGGTGTGGAGCCCAGCAGGTAGGCGGCCAGCAGGAAGCCCAGGGATGGGAGCAACGGAGCCTCGCATACTCAGGAATCGCTTGAGGGCGGCAGGGGAATGACTTGCCACGGTGGAAGATAACGGATCTGAGGCCCTCCGCGCGCGGCCACGGATTCCAGGAGACGCTACCTCAGTCCGAGCTCTTCCGCAGGCGAAGCCTGATGGGACACCCCTCGAACCCCCAGGCCCGCCTGAAGCTGTTGATCATGTACCGCTCGTAGTGCCGGGGGATTTCCTTGGGCAGGTTCGAGAAGATGACGAAGGTGGGGGGCTCGATGTCGGCCTGGGTGGCGTACTTGATCCTCACCGGACGACCGCGGGCGTGAGGCGGCGGTTGGCGGTGGACCAGGGCTGCGACCACCTCGTTCACCTCGTGGGTGTCGACGCGCCGCTTGCGGTTGGCGTCCACCTCCAGAACCAGATCGAGGATCTTGCGTACCCTTAGGCCGGAAAGAGCCGAGACGAAGACGAAGGGGACGGAGCTGAGAAAGGGCGCCCGTTCACCGGCACCGGCCTGAAACCGGGCCGAGGTATTCGTCTCCTTTTCAACCAGATCCCACTTGTTGCACACCATGATCACGGCGCAGCCGGCGTCCCAAGCCGTTTCGGCAACCTTGATGTCCTGGACGTGGAGCTCCTCGGAGGCGTCCACGAGGACCAGACAGACGTCGGCGTCTCGAACCACCCGGGCCGTGCGCAGGGCACTGTAGTATTCCACGGAATCGTCGATGCGGGATTGGCGGCGGAGACCGGCCGTGTCCACGAAGATCAGGTTCCGGCCGTGGTACTTCATGGGCAGATCCACGGAGTCGCGAGTCGTGCCGGCCACTTCGCTGACCACCATGCGCTCTTCGCCGAACAGCCGGTTCACCAGCGACGATTTCCCCACGTTGGGCTTCCCGATGACGGCTACGCGGACGTCCTCGGGATCGGGCTCCGGCCCCGGCTCGGGAAGATGCGGCAGCATGGCGTCGAACAGGTCTCCAATGCCCCGGCTCGAGATGGCGCTCACGGGGTGGGGCTCCCCCAGGCCCAGCTCCCAGAACTCCAGGTGGCTCGTGTCGTCGGGGAGGTTGTCCACCTTGTTCGCCACCACCAGGACCGGCTTGGGGCTTTTTCGCAGCACCTCACCCAACTTCTGGTCCAGCGGGTGCACTCCGGTCTTTGCATCCACCACGAAGAGGATCACGTCGGCCTCGTCCATGGCCGCATAGGCCTGGGTTCGCACCAACTTGTCCATGGCTTCATCCGCATCCTCCACGACCCCTCCGGTATCCACCACGAAGAAGGAGGTGCCCGTCCAATCGGATTGGCCGAAGTTCCGGTCCCGGGTGACCCCGGGCACATCGGCCACGATGGCGACCCGGCGGCCTACCGCTCGATTGAAGAAGGTGGACTTCCCAACGTTGGGCCGCCCGACAATCGCCACGACGGGCAGGCTCACTTGGTGTTCTCCCGCCCTAGCCCGGTCAGAAGCTCCACGAGTTCCAGTCCGGGCTCGACGCGGGCCGGGCCCATGCGCTCCCGAAGGTTGTCGAGGGGCATTCCGTCGATGAAGACCCGGTCGTCGTTCAAGGCCTCCCCCGGCACCAGGATCAGCTCGCCCGGACTGCCCGTGCCGAGGGTCCCGGCAATGTCCTCCCCCGCCAGGAGTCCGGCGACCGTCACGGTCGAACCGAAGTACGCGTTCTCTACCACGGCCAGCTCCACAGGACACCCCAGCCCGGCGTGGAGATCCGGACGCATGCTTTCGAAGAACGGGGCCATCGACGGACCGGTCACGATCCGAACCGCATCGACCCCCGGGATCGGGGTCAACCGGTCGTGCCCGGCGGCAAAAGCGTCCAAAAGGCTCCGCACCGCCCCGACTCCGTTCTCCAGCAGGGGCCACGCGTCGTAGTACTCGGCTCCGGGGACGGGCTCGCCGGCCAGCAGGAAGAGCTCATCGGCGGCGTAGCACCAACCGTGGCCCCGCTCCCTCAGGGCCCGGGCCCTGATCCGATCCACCAGTTCCAACGCTGCACGCCCTTCCCGGGGTACGAGGAGGCGGACAGGACGCTCCAGGTTGTACCGGGTAAGGCCCACCGGCACGACGGAGAGGCTCAGAACGTCGGGCCCCAGGCCGTACAGGTCCTCCATGGTCCGCGAAAGGTCGGCGCCATCGTTCCACTCGGGGCAGAGCACGACCTGGGTGTGGACCTGGAGGCCGCCGGCGAGGAGCCCCTTCAGCTGATCCATGATCAGGCCGGCCCGCTCGTTCTTGAGCAGCCGGATCCGGGTCTCGGGGTTCGTGGAGTGTACGCTCACGTAAAGCGGCGTGATGCGTTGGTCGATCAGCCGCTGAAGTCCTCTGGGGCCCAGGTTGGTCAGGGTGACGTAGCTTCCGTAGGTGAACGACAGGCGGAAATCGTCGTCTCGTACCCAGAGGGGAGCCCTCGCCCCGGGCGGATTGCCGTCGATGAAGCAGAACACGCACTCGTTGGCGCACTCCCGGATCTTGTCCTGGTCCGGAACGATGCCCAGGGATTCTTCCGGGTCTCGGTCGATTTCGTAGACGACGGGATTGCCATCGGCATCGACGGCTGCCAGCTCGATGTCGCCCTCAGCCGTCAGAAACGCGAAATCCAGGGCGTCTCGGACTCGGACCCCGTTGACCGTGATGATCCGGGTGCCGATCTGGAGCTCCAGCGACTCGGCGATGGACCCTGGTGTCACGGATCCGATGCGTACCACGGGGCCTGTCTCCAGTGAAGGCGGACTCGATTCGGATCCGGCGTATCCGGAACCTGGACGAGTTGGGCGGGTGCAAAGCCGATAAGGATATGAAAGGCAAGCGTTTCGGGTCAATCGGCAGGCCCCGGGACGAGGGTGGCCCCGAGCTGCGGGCGTGCCGGCGGGGTTTGCGCGACCCCGGGGGCGAGTCCGATACTTAGCGTACATGGACCGAGTGGACCGGAAAGACACGAGGGACGCCGTGGTATGGCCTTGGGACACGGGTCCCGATGAGCCGCACGTGCAGGATTGGGGGGGGAGAGGCATGGGACCACGTGGGGCAAGAGCGACGCGAACGCGAATCAGGCACTTGGCCTTCGGCCTCGGGCTGGTCGCCGCCGGCGGGTGTTCCACTGGCGAGGTGGCGGACTTCTTTCGGGAGACCACCCCCCACGAGGACTACCAACGCTCCCTGGCGGAGGCCGGTCTCCACGAGACCCGCATGGGCAGAACCTGGCTCGATGCTGCCGCCCAGGCACTGGAGACTCCTCTTCAGATCGCGTCCCCGTACCAGGAGGTGGGGTACTTCCTGGCCTCCGAGCCGTCGGCCCTGGGGTACCGATTGGATCTGGAGCGGGGACAGCGGGTGGAAGTCGACGTCGAGGCCGACGGTGAGGGCGACCGCCCGGCACGCGTCTTCCTGGAGATCTTCGACGGCGTCGGTGGAGCCACCGTGCCGAGGCTCCTCGAGTACTCGGCCGGCGACTCGGCAGCCTTCGAGTTCGAGCCCCGGGACGGCGGCACATTCCTGATCCGCGTCCAGCCCGAGCTCCTCGTCGACGCCGCCTATCGTTTTTCGGTCCGGGTGGACGGCGCTCTTGCGTTTCCGGTCCAGGACCGGGGCATGTCGGCTGTCCTCTCCGTGTTCGGAGATCCGAGGGAGGGTGGGCAGCGAAGTCACCATGGGGTCGACATCTTCGCCCCCCGGCATACCGCCGTGCTCGCCGTTGCCGACGCGGTGGTTTCCCGGGTAGAGGAGACACGGCTCGGGGGTCACGTCGTCTGGCTCCGGGATTCGGAACGGCGCCAATCGATCTACTACGCGCATCTGGAACGTCAACTCGTGACCGAGGGCCAGCGGGTGCGCCGTGGAGATCCGGTGGGCCTGGTGGGCAATTCGGGGAACGCGCGGACGACGCCGCCCCACCTCCACTTCGGCATCTATCGTCGGGGACGGGGTCCGGTGGATCCCTGGCACCACATTCGCCGCCTGCCGGTGGCCCCTCCCGTCCTGGCTGCCGATTCCACGAGAATCGGAGACTGGGTGCGGGTCGACACGGACGGTATGCGACTCAGGGCCGGGGCCAGCCGCCGGATGAACGTGGAGGCCGAGCTGGCTTTCGGTACGCCCCTCCGGGTCATGGCCGCGGCGGGGGACTGGTACCGGGTGCAGACGCCCGACGGAACTGAGGGATTCGTGGCCGCACGACTGACACAGCCCGCCACCACCGCCGTCGCGACCATGGTACCGTCCCGGCGCCTGGCGCTGTGGAACTCCATCAGGGCCCAGGTACCCATCGACGAGGTCCCGGCCCAGGCCGAAGTGCCGGTGCTCGCCCAATACGATACCTACCTCCTGGTCTCCGGCGCTGCCGGGCGTGTGGGCTGGATCCAGTCGGACGGGCAGTAGCCGTCGGCCGGCGCCTCTACTCCGGGGACGCGATGAGGTCCTTGGTTTCCAGGAGAGGGAACGTTAGGTAGATCTGGTTCCTGCCCCCCAAGAGACATCCATGGCCCCGCCCAACTCCGCCCCTGCCCTCTCGAAGTCGACCCTGGCCCTGGGAAACGAGTTGGCGGCGGCACTCCTCGGCCTCGACGGCCTGTATCGCCGGGAAAGCGGGGACGCCACCGGACTGGTGGTGGTCCGCCTGACTGGTACCGACCGGC
>JAHEKK010000089.1 GCA_024638395.1 Gemmatimonadota bacterium
CCGGGTCAGGTTTCGGGCGGCAGGCGCGGAACACGAAATCGACGCGGTCGTGGCCCGAAACGTGACCGTGGAGACGGTACAGGACGTCGGAGAAGATCTCTGGCGGTCGTCCTTGGCCGACGTGGCGGTAGGGGCCTCGGCCACGGTGGTCGGCATCAGCCCCACCTGTCAGGGACCGGCCCGAAGACGACTACTGGACCTCGGCCTCGTCCCTGGGACCGTGGTGACGGCCCGCATGCGCAGTGCCGCCGGTGACCCGGTCGCCTATGAAATCCGCCGAGCCCTCATCGCGCTTCGTCGTGAACAGGCGGCGGCCATTCAGGTGGACCTGAATACGCCCGGCGCGGCGCGCGCCGATAGGGGCCGGCTACTCACCGTTGCCCAGCGGGAGGAGGCGAGCTGATGGCCACCGTCGCACCAGCCGCCTGTCAGGGGTGCAGCGCCCAACGCGCCCAGAATCTCGTCCGTCTCGGGTTGAGCCCGGACCGCTGGGACTACCTCGTTGCCCTGGCCGGGAACCCCAACGTGGGGAAGACCACCGTTTTCAATGCCCTCACGGGGCTGCGGCAACACACAGGCAATTGGCCCGGGAAGACCGTCACCCGGGCCGAAGGGGTGTTCCTCCACGATGGGGAACGGGTCAAGGTCGTCGACCTTCCTGGCACCTATTCGCTCCAGGCCGGGAGCACGGACGAAGAGGTGGCCAGGGATTTCATCCTCTTCGGTCAACCCGACGTCACCATGGTGGTCGTAGACGCCACTCGCCTCGAGAGGAACCTCAATCTCGTTTTGCAGATCCTCGAGATCACCGATCGCGTGGTGGTTTGCCTCAACCTGGTGGACGAGGCCCGGCGCCACGGAGTGTCGGTGGATGCGAAGAAGCTGGAAAGGGAACTCGGTGTCCCGGTGGTCCCCACGGTGGCCCGTCAGGGGGAGGGGATCGAGGCGCTGCTGGACGCCGTGTCGCAGGTGGCCCTTGGCGGTCAGAGGACCCGCCCTCGGCGCATCGACGACCATCCCTCGGACGTCGAGTCCGCCATCGAAGAGCTGGTCCCTCGCCTGCTGGACGAGTTCCCGGAGCTACCCAATGCGCGGTGGGTTGCCTTGAGGCTCTTGAACGCCGATCAGCGCGTCGCCGAGGCCGTGCGGTCGGGCGAGATCGGACATCTCACGGGGGACCTGCCGCCGGGGGGTGGGCTGGGCCCGGAGCCGGCGGCTACCGTGCCGGCGTCTCGTGAGGCGCTACTCGACATGGCTGGGCGCCTCCGGTGGACCCTGAGGCCCGACTTCCACGACGCCCTGATGGAGACGATCTACCGGGAGGCACAGCAGATTGCCGACGCGAGTGTGAAAACGGGTGTAGCCAAGATCGGCTTCGACTTCGATCGGCGTCTCGACCGATGGTTGACGAGCCCGGTGGTGGGGTTCCCGCTGATGCTGGCCATCCTGGCCACGGTGTTCTGGCTGACCATCGCCGGAGCCAACGTCCCGTCCGCCATGCTGGCCACGCTCCTCATCGACACCGTACATCCCGTCCTCCTCGGGTTCGGGGCCGACATCGGCCTTCCTTGGTGGCTTAGCGGGTTCCTGTTCGACGGGATCTATCTGGCCACGGCGTGGGTCGTGAGCGTGATGCTGCCACCGATGGCCATCTTCTTCCCGCTGTTCACCCTGTTGGAGGATTTCGGCTACCTGCCCAGAGTGGCCTTCAACCTCGATGCGCTGTTCAAGCGGGCGGGAGCCCATGGGAAACAGGCCCTGACCATGAGCATGGGCTTCGGGTGCAACGCCGCGGGTGTGGTGGCGACCCGGGTCATCGACAGTCCCCGGGAACGGCTGATCGCCATCATCACCAACAACTTCTCGCTCTGCAACGGACGCTGGCCTACCCAGATCCTCATTGCGTCCATCTTCATCGGCGCCCTGGCGCCCCCGGCGCTGGCCGGCGCCGTTTCGGCCGCTGCCGTCGTGGGCATCGCCCTGCTGGGGATCTTCTTCATGTTCCTCACGTCCTGGGGTCTGTCTCGAACGGTCTTGAAGGGGGAAGCCACCACCTTCAGCCTGGAGCTTCCACCGTACAGACCCCCGCGGATCCTACAGACCCTGTACACTTCCGTGATCGACCGGACCCTCATCGTTCTCTGGAGAGCGGTGCTCTTCGCCGTGCCCGCGGGAGCCGTGATCTGGCTCGTGTCGAACGTGACGGTCGGGGGCGAATCGGTGGCCCAACACATGATCGAATGGATGGAGCCCTTTGGCCTGCTTCTGGGGCTCAACGGAGTGATCCTCCTGGCCTATATCATCGCCATTCCAGCCAATGAGATCGTCATTCCGACGGTGCTCATGTTGACCGTCATGACCCTGGGATTGGCCGACGTAGGCGCGGGGCCCGGCGTCATGTTCGAAGAGGACGCGGCCATGGGGACCGGAGAGCTGCTGAGGGCCGGTGGCTGGACGCTGTTGACGGGGGTAAACCTCATGCTCTTCAGCCTGCTCCATAATCCGTGTTCCACCACCATCTACACCATCTACAAAGAGACCAGAAGCTGGCGTTGGACGGCGCTGTCGTCCTTGCTGCCGGTGGCCATGGGCTTCGTAGTCTGTTTCCTGGTAGCCCAGGTGTGGCGTCTCACCCTGGGGGCCTGAACCCCAGTTCCCCCGAGGAGCCGACTCAGCGCCCCGCGACCCTGAGCATCTCCTCCACGGTACACACTTTGACCCGGGGGCGCCCCGCGGTCGCTCCCATGCCCGTTTCGTAGGCATCCAAACGAGCCCAGGCCGATTCGTCGATCCAGCGCACGGCTCTGCCCGTCAGGAGATCTCTCGGGTCGCTCCCCTCTTCGGGACCCAGGACCACGCCCCCTGCAATATCCTCGATCATGGCTTTCACCGTTGCCGCGGCGTCGGCCTTGTTGGTGCCAATGACCCCGGACGGCCCACGTTTGGCCCATCCCACGACGTACTCTCCGAGCCGAGGTCGACCATCGTCATCGAGGACGCGGCCCTCCCGGTGGGGGACCGTGCCGGTGCGAGGGTCGTGAGGTACCCCGGGCACCTGGGTCCCCAGGTACCCGACGGAGCGAAGGACCATGCCGCAGGGCATGTCGAAGGTCTCGCCCGTGCCGTGGGGCCGGAGGGAGCCGGAAGGGCCGAGCGCCAGGCGATTGCGCTCGATCCGCACGCCGCTCACGTGCCCGTCCTCGCCCAGGATCTCCACCGGGGAAACGAGGAACCGGAACCGGACCTGGCGAGGTGCAGGATCCGCGTCGGCCTCGGCGTAGGCCTTGAGCGTGCTCAGATTCCTCGACCGTACACGGTCCTCCTCGACTACCCTGGCACTCTCGGGATCGAGGTCCAGGTCGCTGGAAAGCACATTGACCGAGACGCCTTCGAGGCGTCCGAACTCCCGGAGTTCGGGGTTGGTGAAGGCTGCCTGAACGGGGCCTCGTCGCCCGAGAAGGGTCACCATGCGGACCCGGCTGGCTCGGAGTGCGTCGAGAGCGTGGTCTGCGATATCCGTCTTTTCGAGGGTCTCCATAGGGAGGACGAGAATGCGTGCAACGTCGATGGCGACGTTCCCGTTGCCCACAACCACGACATGCTCGGCCGAGAGATCGAAGGAGGCGTCGACGTACGCCGGATGACCGTTGTACCAGCCTACGAAGGCGGTGGCGGGATGGCTGCCGTCGAGGTCTTCGCCGGGTATGCCAAGACGCCGGTCGGACTGGGCGCCGAAAGCATACACGATCTGGTGATAGTGTTTTCGGAGCTCCTCGACAGAGATGTCGCTACCCACCTCGACGTTCCCCAGATACCGAACCTCAGGCCGATCGAGGAGGGCCTGACAGACGCGGGTGACGGACTTGATGGCCGCGTGATCAGGGGCCACTCCGTCCCGGACGAGGCCGAAGGGCGGCGGATAGCGGTTGTAGATGTCGATCTGGGCCGCCGCGCCCTGCTTGAAGAGGGCCTCCGCCGTGAAGAAGCCGGCAGGGCCCGCGCCGATGATCGCGACGCGGGTCGGTAGATCCATGGGATGAAACCTCAGGGACTTGTTGTGAGCACTTTGGCGTCGCGGACCGGGTTCGGAGTGGCCCATCAAAGCCGGAGTGGGGTGGAGTGTCAAGGCCGCCCGCTCCCGGCTGTTGACCGGGATCGCCGCATTGGGGAACTTGGATTGTGAAAAAAGTCACATTCTCTGTGGCGCACAACTCGCAAAGGAGTGTTGGACGATGATGCGGCTCAATGGAGTTGCTGTGCTTTCTGCGACCTTGGTGTTCGGGGCGTGTGGCGGCGGCGACGACGCCTCCCAGGCCGGAACACCCGAGACCCCGGCTTCGACGCCTGCTACCGCGCCCACCCCTACAGCGGGCAGTGGACAAGAACCCCTGCAGGTTGATCCCGCCATTCTCCCCGAAGGCGTGACCGCGGCCATGGTTCAGGAGGGCCAGCAGGTCTTCCACGGTGCCGGCATCTGCTATACATGCCATACGGCAGGCGGCGGCGGCGGGCCTCTCGCGCCGGACCTTACCGACGAGACCTGGTTGAACGTGGACGGCGAGTACGCGTCCATCATCGAGCTCGTGAACACCGGCGTTCCCCAGCCGCTGGAGCACCCGGGGGCCATGTTGCCACGCGCCGGGATGCCCCTCACGGACGCCCAGGTGGCTTCGGTTTCCGCCTACGTCTTCGCATTGAGCCGGTCCTAAGGGGGATCGTCCATTGGACGTGGGTGGCCGCCGGTCGTCCCGCGTGCCGATCTCCGAGGGAAGCGCCGCAGAAGGCTGGAGGGCCTGGTTGGGCCGTGCCGTCGAAACCGCGCAGGGCTTCCCCCGGAGACCCCTGGAGGGAACCAACGCATTTGCGCCGGGCGTTAGTGCCACGTAGGAGGTCGGAGCTCATTGGGCCTCGGCTTGTCCCGCTTCCTCCGACGTGGAGACTCAAGTGGACGCGAAGCAGGTGTTCGGACTCATCCTGACTGTGGCGCTGGCCTTTTTCTTCATCGTGCCCAACGGGCTGGGAAAGCTCTTCGGTATCATCGGCGCCGACGCCGAGACCTTGGCCATGACCTTCGGGTATCCCGTGACCTTCATGAAGCTTACCGGCGGCCTGGAACTCCTCGGGGGTATCGGGCTGCTCGTACCCCGGGTCAGGAAGTGGGCTGCGCTGGGACTCGTAGGCCTGATGCTGGGGGCCGTCGCGACCCATATCCGCGTCCCCGAAACCCTGGGCATGCTGCCCATGCCCCTCTTGACCATGGTTGGACTCTTCCTGGTTCTGAAACTGAACCCAGTGGGCGACGCGGCCGGGCCCGTGGCGTGAGGCGATGACGGAAACCGGGGGGCGCACAGAAACGACCACCGACGAGGAGTCCCGGGGCGCGCGCATCTGGCGTCAAATAGAGCGCGTGGTGTTCATCGGCGTCTTGATCTTCGCCGGATCCAGACTGGGACCCCAGATCGCCGCGGCCGTGGGAGTCCAGCGGGACCTCGGGCGGATGCCCGCCTTCTCCGTCGAGTCACTCGACGGAGACATAGTGTCGCCGGAAGCCCTCCGGGGGAAGGTGGTCCTCGTGAACTTCTGGGCGACTTGGTGTGGTCCCTGCCGCGTGGAAATGCCCGGATTCCAAAAGGTCTATGAGGACCTGAAAGGGGAGGGGTTCGTGATCCTCGGTCTGGCCACCGACCGGGAAGGACGGGGGGTAGTTCAACGCTACGTTGAAGAGCGGGGCGTCACGTATCCCATTGCGTTGTCCTCGAACCGGTTGGAGCAGGACTTCGGTGGACTCAGGGGACTTCCCATGTCGTACCTCGTGGACCGGAGCGGCGTCATCCGCCACCGGGTCTTCGGGTTCTTCGCGTCGCCCACCTTGCGACTAGCGGTCGGACACCTCCTGGAGGAAGAGGCCGTCCCCGCTTCGGCGCACGTCACCGAGAGCCGGGGAAGCGGAGTCCCAGGGGTTCGGACCGAAATCACCGGCGGTCAAAGCGCGAAAAGATCGCCCTGAACCCCACCGTCACGCCGGAAGGCCTTCACGGAGAGCGGTAGCGGTCCTTCCGTGAATCCCGCCTTGGCCGCCGCCACCTTGAACAGCCGTGAAATGCTGTCGGCGTAGGGCCCCTTTCCCCGAGACCGGGTGAAGAAACCGGTATCGTTGAGACCCCCTCCCCGCACCTGCCTGATCCGATTCAGGATCCGCTCCCGCCGGTCAGGGTAGTGGACCTCGAGCCAGTCGCTGAAGTGGTCGGCGACCCCGTGGGGCAGGCGGAGGAGGAGGAAAGCGGCCCGCTGGGCCCCCGCGCTCCTGGCGGACTCCAGGATGCCGGGAATCTCCTCGTCGTTCAATCCCGGAATGACCGGCGCGACATTGACGGCAACGGGTACGCCCGCCCTTGCCAGGGTTTCGATGGCCTTCAGACGCTGCCCCGGGACCGACGTTCGAGGCTCCATCCGACTCTGCAGGTCCTTGTCCAGCGTCGTGATGGAAAGCGTAACCTGAACGCAATCATGGGCCGCAAGCTCCCGGAGCACGTCCAGGTCCCTGGTGACCAGATGGTTCTTGGTCACGATGCTGACCGGATTCCGGAAATCCCTGAGAACTTCCAGGACGCCCCGCGTCAGCCGGAACCGCCGCTCAGCGGGCTGATAGGGGTCGGTGACGCCCGAAAGACCCAGGGTCTGGGGGCTCCAGGAGGGCTTGGAGAGGGCGGAGCGAAGGAGTTCGGGAGCCCTCTGCTTGACGAGGATCTTACGCTCGAAATCGAGACCGGAGGAGAATCCGAGGTACTCGTGTGTCGGACGGGCGTAGCAATAGACGCAGCCGTGCTCACAGCCTCGATAGGGATTCACCGACGCGTCGAAGCCGACATCCGGGCTCTCGTTCCGTGCCACGATGCTCAGGGTGTGGTCGGGGATGAATTCCGAAAGCCGAGCCTCCGGGACCACGCCCGGGTCCAGAGCGCGATGGACGCGCTCGAAGCGGTTGGGCGGGTCGTGGGGGACGCCTCGTCCCTTGATGGGAAGACGAATCATGCCCCAGTTTCGGTATTTATTCGGTAAGACGCAAGAGGGACCTGGGACTACCTCATGGTCGGAGCTTCTGCTGAAGCATGCGGAGGCGGGCCTCCTGATTGGCCACGCTACTCCGGGTGAGTGCGGACCGTCTGATTCCCGTAACCTCGTCATCGAAGCTGAAGCGACTCAGGAGCACCAGAAAGCGTGCCGCCTCACCGGCCACGCTCGTGTCGATGACGAGGGACAGATACGTGGCGGAAGCCTGGAGATAGTGGGTGGCGTAGAGTTGTTGAATGGCGATCAAGGCGTCCACGGCCGGAGCGTCGGGAGGCTGGATCAACGACATGTGGAGGAGACGGACGGTCGGTCTGATGCCCACGTCCTCCAGGGTCCAGGCCATCCGGTCCGTCACCCCCTCGGCCGTGGAATTGGGGAACGCCCGCAGGTGTTGCGTGAGGATGCGGCTTTGCTCGAAGAAGGATGCATCCAGGGCCCTGAGAGGGGCCATGGCCTCGGCGGTAGACCACGGGCGCGGTTTGTCGACGTATTCCGGAAGGCCGTGGAGCCCCCGGCGTACGAAAACGTCCGCATAGTCGAATAACATGGCTCGAAACCGCGCCGTCACCGAGGCTTCCTGGTCATTGGGTGGTCCATGGGCCGCCTCCGACAGGTCCGCCATGGGCCCCCGGGCGAGCTTCACCTTGCAGGAGCCCGGCCTGCAGGCCGCAAGTTCAAGGAGGTCGGAGGGGGGGAGGCGTACGGTCCGGAAGTCGTCGATCCGGGGAGGGATGTGAACCTGGCCCGCCGCCAGAGTCGACGGAGCGGCCAGGAATTCGGAGGGGCGGTTGAACAGCGCAATGAGGCCGGCCGGGGTCGTCGCCACCCTGACGGCGCCCAGGAGGGACAAGCCGCCCCGGTCATCGGGGCCAACGATCCTCACGACCGGGGCGCCGGTACGAAGGCTCCGCATCTCGCTATTGGTGAATTCCCCCTCGCTCCGCAGCCATTGCTCGAGGCTCCCGGATTGGGCCATGGCGGCGCTGGGGAGAACGACGGCGGCAGCGAGGGGCCATAGCGTGGAGGGCGGTCTCCACCGGCGTCGTCCGTTTCTGCTCATGCTCCTCCGGCCGGGCTTCGAATCGCTCATTGACGAGGCAGTTCGGGTGCCCACAGTGTTGTTCACGCGCCATCGAGCGGCGCTCTCCTGCTAGATTCTAACGCCCTGTTTCCCAGCGCCGGAGACCCCTTGTACCCATGACGTTGGAAGAACTCGAGCGGCGCCTGTCCAGGCTGTCCGACCGCACGTTGAGGTATCAGTACATCATCCAGCTCGGAAGATCCCTTCCCGAAATGCCGGAGGAGGAACGGACCGAAGACAACCAGGTCCGAGGATGCATGAGCCCCGCCTGGCTTACGGGGGGGCTAAAGGGCGATCCCCCGGTGCTGGAGTTCGTGGGAGACTCGGAGTCCATCATCGTGAAGGGACTCTTCGCGATTCTCGCCCTCGTCTACAACGGGCTCACCCCGAAAGAGGCACTGGCCGTCGATCTGTCCGACGTCTTCGAGCGGTTGAACCTGGGGGAGGCGTTGAGCCCGAACCGCCGCAACGGATTCTACTCCATGGTCGAGACCATTCGCCGGCGCACCGCACAGTTGGCCGTCAGCGAAACATGAGCGCCGTGTAGGAAACGCCGTCCTCGACCGCCTCGTTGAAGGCGGCATAGCGCTGGACGAGCTGGGTGCTGGCGTAGCCGGGGAGGGTGCTGGGGTGCCCCCGTCGAAAACGGTTGAAGTAGGACCGTATGAGGACACCGTTCTCAGCGAGAGGTAGCGATCTGACGTTATCGACGAACCGTCCGAACGAGCCGTCCTGGAACAGGTAGAACTCGACGTTCGAAGTGTAGAAGGCCGTTACCTCCAAGCCGCGGCCGCGAAGGTGGTCCCCGATGGCTTTCAGGGCTGTCGGTCCGGCGAGATTCCCAACCACGGGGATGAGCCGGTCTTCCGCCTGGAAGCGCCGCAGGTACCGGTATGCCTCTTCCGTGGCCACGTAGGAGCGCTGGCCCCCGGAACGGTCGCGTTCCAGGAGGAGTCGGCGGAGGGTGGGGTAGTAGGGCTGCGGCTGCCGGTAGTGGCTACTGAACCGAAGATCCAACCGGGCGGATACGAACTCGTCGTGGAAGCGGCGAATCGTCTCGAGATCCTCCTCGGTGAGCTCCATGCCGGTGGCCAGCACGGCGGTTTCGATTCTGTCC
>JAHEKK010000090.1 GCA_024638395.1 Gemmatimonadota bacterium
CACGAACCAGGTCCCTGCTCCTTTCCGCGATACGTGTGGGCGTCCCCATTGAGGTCCCGGCGCTCAACCTTGGCCCCCTTCCTCGACGGATACGTTCGGAATGGGCGCCAGCGCGACGTGGGTTGTGGCTCCGTTCTCCATGTTCCTCCACTTCTGATGACTCCCGAGCAGCCCACCCGGGCTAGACTGCCCCTCCTGCCTCCGGGCGGCAACAGGCGGTGGCCCGACGGTGCCTTACGCCGCAGGTTCCAGGGGCCGGGTCAGAGCATTCCGGGCGACGTCGTTTGAGGCCAGTGCACTCAATCTTCACGCGGACCAATCCCATGCGAATCCCCTGCGGCTCCCGACCCCTGCTCGCCCTGTCCGCGCTGGCGGGCGCCCTGGCGCTCCCGACTTCCGTGGCCTCGCAGGGGAGATACGATCACGCCGTCGACATCGGCGCCGTTGATTCCGTCTGGTCCGCCACCCTGGAGGAGCATCGGCCTTACCTCGTCTACACGCCTCCGTCGTATTCCGATACCACGCTGACCCCACAGCGCTACCCCGTCGTCTATCTACTCGACGGCGACGCGCATTTCCACTCGGTGAGTGGGCTGATCCAGATTCTCGGCACTGGCGTGAACGGAACCTTTGTCGTGCCCGAGATGATCGTCGTCGCCATTCCCAACACGAACCGCACCCGCGATTTGACCCCCACCCACGACACCACCGGATTCGACGGGTCGCCGACTCCGGGGTTCCGACCCAGTGGTGGCAACCCTCGATTCTTCCGGTTTCTGCAGGAGGAGCTGATCCCGCGAATCGAGGAGGACTACCGCGCCGATGGATACCGGGTTCTGATCGGGCATTCCTTCGGAGGCATCACGGTCATCAACGCCCTGTACAACATCCCGGAGACCTTCTCTTCCTACGTCGCGATCGACCCCAGCCTCTGGTGGGACGACGAGGTCCTGTTGCGGCGCGCTCGGGAATACTTCTCCGCGGGCGACCTCAGAGGGAAAGCCCTGTACCTCGCCCAGGCCAACACCATCCAGGCTGACGACACCGTCCCGAATCGCCACTTCTCGGCCATTTCCCGCTTCAACGAGGTCGTCAAAACCTACGACCGGACGGGGATCCGGTACGGGTTCCGCTACTACGCCGAGGACGACCACGGATCGGTGCCTCTGATTTCCGAGTATGACGCATTGCGCTTCGCCTTCGACGGCTACCGCGTCCCGCTACAGCGTGTCATGGAGGACCCCTCGGTCCTGACAGAGCATTTCGAGTCGGTTTCCCTGCGCCTCGGCCATGCTTTCGGCCCGGGCGAGGGGATGTTGCGCCTGCTGGGCCAATTCACGCTGGAGAGCGACACGACGGCCGCGAGGACGTTCGCCGAGATGCGCGTAGGCCGGTTCCCAACCAGCTACGGCGCCCACGAATTCCTCGGGGACGTGTTGGCGGCGCAGGGAGACACAGCGGGTGCACGTGGGCATTTCCAACGCGCGCTCGAGTTCAAGCCGGGACAGCCTGCCATTCTCGAAAAGCTCGAGGCAACGAAGCCCCCCAACGCGGATCCGACTCAGAGAGAGAGAAGCGCCTCGAGGTCGAGGGGGCGCGTGTACATTGCCAGTGTCCCATCCATTCCCTTCGGCCACTCTTCCCGCGGCCGATCCCAGTAGAGCTCGACCCCGTTTTCGTCCGGGTCATGGAGGTATAGGGCTTCACTGACGCCGTGGTCCGCCGCTCCGTCGAGGGGTATTCCGTGGCGCCTCAATCGGCGCAGGGCGTCCGCCAGCGACGCTCGCGTCGGATACCGGAACGCAACGTGATAGAGTCCCGTCGCGCCCCTCTGCGGCGGAGGTCCATCGAGGGACTCCCAGGTGTTGAGCCCAATGTGATGGTGGTAGCCCCCCGCGCTGAGGAACGCCGCCTGGGAACCGAACCGCTGCATGATCTGGAACCCGAGGACGTCCCGGTAGAAGGCCACGGCCCGGTCGAGCTGCGCCACCTTCAGATGCACATGACCCACGTCAACGCCAGGGGGGATCGAGGGCTCTTCTCTGCTCATCGAGATCTCGCTGGGAGGGTATGCTAGCTCAGGCAGGAGGGCGGATCACCTCAACATACCCCTTGACCCTCACGTTGCGGGATCCCTCATGCTTGTCTGACCCGCACGCCAAGTTGCGGAAGGGTCGTCCCTGCGGTCGATCGTGATGTTGGACCTCCTTATGCGAATCACCCCCTCAGGAGACCGGAGATATGGGAAGCGTCACCATACCGCGGACTCACGTCTTTCAGGTGGAGTCCGCTCACGCTGAGGCCCCCTATCAGCTCTGGGTGGCCGAACCCGTCGCGGGCGTCCGGCCCCTGCCCCCGGGCCCCCGACCCGTTCTCTGGGTGCTGGATGCGAATCTGTTCTTCGGGACCGCCGTGGAGGCGACCCGGATCATGCACCAGCTCTTCGGAGAGCTGCCACCACTGCTGGTGGTGGGGGTGGCCTACGACACCGAAGACCCGGTGCTCCAGGCCGAGCTGCGCGCGAGGGACTTCACGCCGTCCGCAGACGCCGGATTCGCCTCCATGACCGCCCAGCTTCCGGGTTCCCGGCCCCCCACGCTCCCGGCCGACCGGCGACTCGGGAGGGCGGATGAGTTCTTGGAGTTCCTGGTCCACGAAGCCGCACCGCTGATCGAATCCCACTACGATGTGCTCCCGGGCCAGCACATCCTGTTCGGATCCTCGCTGGGGGGTCTCTTCGTCCTCCATGCGTTCTTGGCCGGTACCGCCCACATTGGCCACTACGTGTCGGTCAGCCCCGGGATCTGGTGGGACGACGGCCTGGTCCTCAGGCGACTCGCAACTGCCGCACGGCCCGGGAGGGGAGCACAGACGCTGTTCCTGGCGGTCGGCGGGGACGAAGAGCGTGCTGACATCCCCATGCTTGCCTCGTTCAAGATGGTCAGCAACGTCGAATCGTTCGCTTCGGCACTCCAGGCCAAGAGCCCCACGGACCTGCGGGTGGCCGCCCGAATCCTCGAAGGCGAGAGCCACACCAGTGTGGTTCCCGTCGGACTGACCCGAGGGTTGCGGTTCGTGTTCCGCCCGTGACCGCGTGGAGAGGTGGCCTAGGATCGCGGCTCAGGACGAACCCGCCGGTGCAGGCCCAAAACCGGGCCTACATCCAACCGAGCTGACCGAGACTCACCGTGTCGTTCCAGATCTTGGTCATGTGCTTGATTCGGCCGTCGTCGAAATCCATCACATACACGTAGTCGGCTGCCACCTGCTTCCCGGTGGGAGGCACGGGTCCTCCGTCTCCGGTGTGGGTTCCGTGGAAGACCGCGAAGGCGGTTACGTTGTCGCGCGCCTCGTCAACGGCGAACGACCGCAACTCGTACCGGCCGTCGGGCACCGGACCGAAGAGGCCCTTCATCCATTCTGTGTATCCCTCGAGTGTATCCACTTCTGCCAGAGCCCCCGCCTGCGCCGAAAACGTCGCGTTCGGATGGCAATACTCGCTGCAGGCGTCCCAACCCTTCCCCGTCTCACACGCATCGAAGAACCGCTCAGCCCGCTCCTTCATGCCACTCATACCGCCTCCTTGGAATCAGGGAACCAGAACCGTCACCGACGCCCTGGGGGCCGCGATGCGTACGTTCACCGGGGCTCCCCATGGTCACCCGTCCATCCTAGCGACGATGTTATCCTGCGCGCAAACCGCTCGCCCGGCGCCCGGTCCGGGCACCGACTACAGCCCTTCCTCGGTATGGCGAACGGTGATCGAGTCCACGAACGTGGCCCACTCCGATTGCACGTCCAGGTCACCCTCCTGCACAAACGTGACCTGATGGGCCAGGAGACGATTGTAGAGCGGCCTCAGGTTTCGGCCGCGAATGTGGACCCGGTGGACTCCGAATGCGAGTGTGATCCCATCTGCCGGGTTGAAGGCGACCGTCGAAAGTCGCGCGTAGGGCAACGCAAACGAAGTTCCGTCGTGCCCACGGAGGTCGAGCATCCGTAGCGACGAGTGGGCCTCGGCGGTAACGCCGTAGGGCTCCACGCCCACGTCCGGGTCGAGGCCGAATTCGTCAGGATCCGTCGAGCTCAAGATTCGCCCCCCCTCGGCGGGCACACCGTCAGGGACGGGCCACGCTCTCGTTCCCCCCGTTAGCACCGCGGCCCGGCGGGGCGGCTCTCGCCAACCCCTCCATGAACACCCGGATCATTGACCGCTCCGATCCATGTCCGACACGATGAGCCATCTGCCCGACTCGTCCTTGCGGAGCGTAAGGACGAACAACCCCCGATCTTCCGCCGGCCTCTCCTCTCCATATCCATAGGCACCCAGGATGTAGCCCAGGCGCCCGTCGGTGGCGAATTCGATCGCACGGAGCTTGAGGGGTCCTGACGCGGTGCGGTAAGCTTCGCGGATCGCGTCCCGGCCCCGGATCCAGGTCCCTTGCCGAACGATGAGTCCACTTTCGACGAACAGTCCAGCCAGGTCATCGGCACGGCCCGCGCTCCAGTGACGCTCATAATCTCGCAGCACGCGGGCCAGCTCCATCGGGAGATCGACGGAGGGCTGAGGTTCCGGTCGCGTCTCCTCCGGCGAGACCTGACCCAGAAGCTGAGGCACCGTTCCCAGGGACAAGACACCCAGGAGCACCAGCATGCGCACACCCATCATCGTCATCCCTTCCCGAGGAGGCCTCTCAGCCTCGAAGCCGAAGCAGTCTTCGGGGAACGGTGCCAGCCGCATTGCCGAGACGCAACCCGGCAGCCGTTTCCGGTCCAGGTCGGACCCATTTCCACCAACCCAGTGTTCTCCCCCAGCCCACGTCCTTGGCTCTTCGTGGAAGGCCTTCTGTTTCCTCGTCGGCCGCCCTGGACCCTGCGCCTCGGCTCTCCCGGTGGCTCCCGGACCCTGGAAGCCTCACGCTAGAATAGGACCAAGGATGGAAACAGCGGGGCCGCGGTATTCAGCCGGCCCCTGAACGGAGGCGAGATCACAGATGTCCGAGGCCGAGCTCTATGAGCCGATCAAGCGCTTTCTGGAGACTCAGGGATATTCCGTGAAGGGAGAGATCGGCCCATGTGACGTGGTTGCGATACGGGATGATGAAGCCCCGCTTATCGTCGAGTTGAAGGAGCGTCTCAGCCTGGCGCTCATCCTCCAGGCCGTAGATCGCCTCTCCCTCTCGGACACGGTGTACGTCGCGTTTCGGGTCGGGAAGGGTCGGAGCGGTTCGTGGCGCTCCCGCAAGAAGCAAGTCCTCAGCCTGCTGCGTCGCCTGGGGCTTGGACTCCTCACGGTGTCCACGAGGGGAAACGTCGTTCCCGTCCTGGATCCGGCCGGCTACAGGCCCCGCAGGAACACCCGCCGCAGGCGCCGCCTTCTGCGGGAGTTCGCAGAGCGGGTGGGTGATCCAGAGGCCGGCGGATCAGCGTCCAAGCAACGTCTGACAGCGTACCGGCAGGACGCCCTCCGCTGCGCCCGAGAGCTGGCTGCGGAAGGTCAATTGAAGCTCAGCGCCCTGAGAGACCGAACGGGCGTTGAACGCGCCGGGAATATCCTGCGCGACAACCACTACGGTTGGTTCGAACGCGTGCGTCTCGGGCACTACTGCTTGTCGCCTCGAGGGCATCGCGAGGTCGGCGATTGGGCAGCGGCCCTGCCCGTCCGGGACAAAGACTCGTCGGACCCGGCGTAGCCTCCGGAGCCCCGCGGCCTCTCGCGGGGCGCCCCAAAGTGGCTGAAGTGCTCATTAGCTTCCCGCCGAGCCCGGGCCCAGCCCATCCGCCCACCCAAGGCCGGCCAACGCTTGACGGACCCACGACGATATATAACTTATATGTTATGGAACTCTTGAGTTATGGATCAAACGTCGAAGATCTCGACGCGATTTTCGCCGCACTGGCGGATCCCACCAGACGGGCGATCCTCTCTCGCCTCAAGACGGGCGGGGCGTCCGTGACCGAGCTGGCGGCCCCCTTCGACATCAGCCAGCCGGCGATCTCCAAGCATCTCAAGGTGCTGGAAGGAGCCGGTCTGATCGAGCGGAGCGTGGACCGGCAGCGCCGCCCCGCCCGGCTCCGGGCCGAACCCATGACCGCCGCCGTGAAATGGCTTACGGAGTTCCGGGATTTCTGGTCGTCCAGCCTCCACCAGCTCGACGATCTCCTCTTCGAGATGAACCAGGGCGAAAGCCCACAGGAGGACCCTTGACCGACCTGCCCACGTACGTACTCCAACGCACCTTTGACGCGCCCCGCGACCTGGTCTGGAAGGCCTGGACCGAACCTGAGCTCCTTCGACGCTGGTATGGACCCAACGTCGAGACCACGATCCACCGATTGGACCTGAAACCGGGGGGGCTTTGGCTACTCGAGATGAACTGGGGCGGAAACGCCAACTATCAACGGGCCGAATACACCGAGGTGGCGCCCCCCGAACGCCTTGTCTGGCTGCACTCGAGCGCGGACGCGGACTGGAACGTCATCCCTTCCCCAATGAAGCCCGGTTGGCCCCGCGCGCTCCTCACAACGGTGACCTTTGAGGAGCAGGAAGGCCAAACGACGGTCCGCTTGACCTGGGTTCCTCACGAGGCCAGCGATGCCGAAATCGCGACCTTTGCCGGGGCCATTGCCGGCTTGGACCGAGGATGGGGCGCCGGGATGGAGCTCCTGGCGGAGATCCTGGTGGAGTTGCAGGCCTGAGGGTCCTGCTCGAAGAGGGTCGCGAGGCTCAGCGCTGAATCGAGGGAACCGAGCGGCCGATACTTTGTACAGTAAAGTACTTGACGAACGTAATCGAGCGCGCCACACTTGTTGCCATCATGCTGAGACTGTCCCGAGCCGACCAGGGATCGGAGCCCATTGCGCTGGGTGACCGCGCCATGGATGATCTGCGCTTCATCCGCCGGACCATGGAACACGGCGCCGCGTTTACCGCCGTCCCCGGATGGGGAGGCGTCATCATGGGAATCACCGCTCTCGCGGCTGCGACCGTCGCGGCCGGCCAGCCCACCGCCGGGCGGTGGCTCCTGGTGTGGATGGTGGAGGCGCTCCTCGCGGTGGCAATCGGAGCCATCGCTATCCATAGAAAAGCGCAACGGGCAGGACTCCCGGTCCTCTCGGGGGTCGGGCGCAAGTTCGTGCTGAGCTTTCTTCCTCCCGCCCTCGCCGGAGGCGTATTGACTGCGGCGCTGTGGCAAGCAGGCGCCCACTCCCTACTGCCAGGTACGTGGCTCCTACTCTACGGCGCCGCCGTCACTACGGCCGGGACCTATTCCGTCAACACGGTCCCCCTCACGGGCTCTTGCTTCATGGCTCTGGGGGCGTTTGCTCTACTCACGCAGCCCGCCACCGGTGACGTGGCCATGGCACTCGGATTTGGCGGACTGCACATCTTTTTTGGAACCGCTATCGCCAGGAGGCACGGTGGCTGAGGGTGCCAGGGCCAGCCGCAAGGCCCCGAACCCGGCCCAGAGATCGACCGTGAGTATCGATGTTCAGACCGGACACGCGAATCCCGTGGCGCTGGACCCGATCATCCATGTCCGTGTCCGCCTCGGCATCGTCAGCGCGCTGGCGGTAGAGGACTCGCTCACGTTCAACGAGCTGAAGGAACGACTCGATACCTCAGACGGCAATCTCAGTGTTCACGCCAGAAGACTCGAGGAAGCGGGCTACGTGGAGATACGGAAATCCTTCGAGGGTCGGATGCCGCGAACGGACTATCGGCTTACTGCGACCGGGCGAAAGGCCCTCACGGAGTACCTGAACCACATGGAAGCCCTCATCGAAAGCGTTCGGGAATAGGACCCACCCTCTTTTTTGGGGAGATACTTTGTGATACGAAGTACTTTGAGCTACTACAACCGCCAACGGGCACACGATGAGCCGCCCGTCGGAGGAACCTCCGAGCCGGCCGGCGAGAGCTGTGACCTCCATGTCGCGATCATCATGGACGGGAACGGCCGCTGGGCCCGTCAAAGGGGCCGGCTGAGGACGGCGGGTCACGTTGCGGGCACCAGGGCCGTCCGGGAGGCGGTCCAGTCCGCTCCCCAACTGGGGATCACCACGCTCACGCTGTACGCCTTCTCCTCCGACAACTGGAGCCGCCCACGAAGGGAGGTGACTCACCTCATGGGGCTGTTTCACAGGCACCTGGAATCCGAGTGCGCCCGGTTGGTCGACGGGGGGGTTCGTCTGAACGTGATTGGCCGGCGTGACCGGTTGCCCGCCCCACTCGGGCGACGCATCGCCGAGGTAGAGGAGAGAACGAGGGCGGGTCGATCCCTCCACCTCAGGGTCGCGATCGACTACTCGGCCCGTGACGCACTCATGTCGGCTGCCCGACGGCTCGCCGCGGGCGGCCCTCAGACTCGGCAAGCCTTCGAGCGGTACGTTTCGGAGGCGATTCACGCGCCCGGGGGCACCGGGGATGTGGACCTGCTCATTCGAACCGGTGGAGAGCAACGACTGAGCGACTTCCTGCTTTGGGAGTCCGCGTACGCCGAGCTATTCTTCACGCATATCCTATGGCCGGATTTCACCGGTGCGGACCTGGGGCGCGCCGTGCAGGTCTTCAAGGGCCGTGATCGCCGGTACGGAGGACTCTCCCAGCAGTCGAAGCCTTCGCAAGACCCGTCTCTCCAGCCAGAGAGGGCGGTTTGATGACAAATCGCGGACTACCGGGACCCGCCATCCTGGCCGCCGGCCTGGGAATGGGCGTCGCGGGGGACCAACTCCTTCGAGCCCAGGGAGGGCCGGGGCTCAACTTTTTCCTCCTCTTCCTGGGACTCGCTGCCTCCGCCCGGATCGTCTGGCACACCGGCGGTGCAGCCCTCAGTCGTGAGGCGTCGCTGTGGATCGGCGTCGGCGTCCTCTGTGGTGCGGCCCTGATGTGGCGGGGCTCGGAACTACTGAGGGTCGGGGCCTTTCTCGCAGCGTGCACGGCCTTTGCCCTACCGGCGCTCGACGCCGGGCGCGCGTGGACGCGGCGCTCGGGCGTCCTCGACATACTGGAAGCGATGGCAAGTGCCGGCCTGCACGCTGCCCTCGCCGGCGTCCGACTTCTCGGCAATGGTGTCTGGAGCCAGGTCGGGCCGGATACGACTCGGGGAACCGCCCGTACGTTTGCGCGGACCGCCTTGAGAGGCTTGCTCCTCGCCCTCATCCCCCTTCTCGTCTTCGGAGCGCTCTTCGTTTCCGCAGATGCGGTCTTCGCGACCCTCCTGGGA
>JAHEKK010000091.1 GCA_024638395.1 Gemmatimonadota bacterium
TCCGGAAATCAGGCGCCGGCGCCACCTCGACTTCTGCACTGAAGTCGTAGATCAGAGTTGCCAACGCCTTTCCCTCGTACCCGTCGCCGGGGTTGCCCAACAGGCCGACCCGGGCGAAGGCCGTTCCGGTCGAGGGACTGAGATGGAGGGGCACCTGGAAGGCTCGATTGGGGAGGGGGTGTATCGACGGGGGCCAGGGTGGACGCCCCATCGTCGACCGTCCGGCGACGAACTCCCGACACTACCATCCCTCCAAGCCTCACGTCCACCGACCCGGACGAAAGGGGGCGGATGAAAGAGGGGCCGGGTTCAGTCGGAGCGCATGGCGACCATGGGGTCCACACGCGTGGACCGTATGGCCGGGATCGTCGCAGCTCCCCAGGCAACCGCCAGAAGCACGACGGCCGCCAGTCCCAGGGTGAGGGGATCTGTGGGTTCGACCCCGAACAGAGTGCTCTCGAGCAATCGGCCCAGGGCGAGGGCGCCGGCAAGCCCGGCCAAGGACCCCAGGAGGACGGATCTCATGGATTGGAACTGGACCATCCGACGGATCTGGCTCTTTCCTCCACCGAGGGCCAATCGAATGCCCATCTCCCTGCGCCGCCGGGCCACCGCGAACGAGACGACGCCGTAGATCCCGATGCCTGCGAGGATCAGGGCCACCAGGGCGAAAGCTCCGATCAGTGCCATGGTGAAACGGCGCTGGGACACCGACCCCCGCAGCCGGTCCTCCATGGACCGGAACCGAGGCGGTATCGAGGGGTCTGCGGACCGTAGGGCCTCGCGGAGCGTGGCGCTCAGGGCCGCGGAGCTTTCGGCGTTGGATCTGGCCACGATCGTGGCGGCACCCCCGAGTCTTCTCGGCCTTTGGCTGAACGGGAAGTAGGCCACGGGATCCGGGGCCCGGACCAACTCACTGTATCGCGCATCGCCCACCACGCCGATTACCGTCGCGAAGGGGCGTTCCTCCCAGAATTCGTCCATGCCGCCCCCCGTGACCTGCTTTCCGATCACCGACTCCCCCGGCCAGTACTGATCGGCGAAGCTCCGGCTCACGATGGCCACGTGACCCGACTCCGGACGGTCGCGCTCGTCGAACGTTCGGCCCTGGAGTAGAGGGATCCCCATGGCATCGAAATAGCTGCCGCTGGCAACGGCGTACCCTGCCGTGGCGTGTTTGGAGAGATCGCCGTCCAATTCCAGGCGACCGTTGGGGAGCCCTCCGGAGAGGGGAACCGACGTGACGATACCGGCGGCGGACACGTCACCCCGCCCGTTCAGGTTGGTGAGCAACTCCTCGTAAAACCGGATCTGATCGCCGGGCTCGGCGTATCGCGCGGGGTCCAGGTCGATGTCGGCCGTCATGACCCCCTCCACCCGAAAGCCCTTTTCGGCGCCGAGCACGCTCTGGAAGCTCCGCATGAGGAGAAACGAGCCCGCGAGGAGGACAAAGGCCAGCGCCACTTCGGCCGCGACGAGGGGTCCCCAGATGTTCCCTCCCCCGCCCGATCCCTGGCTTCGGTCTTCCGAGCGTAGGACCTGACCGGGTTCGGCCCGGGACAGGCGCAGGGCCGGCAGCAGACCGAAGACGAGTCCGGTCAGAATCGACGCCACGGCGGTGAACGCCAACGCCCGGACGTCCAGGGCCACGTCCTCCAGGCGAGGGATCGAAACCCCCTCGGCGCTCTTCAGGACCACGAGGAGTCCCTGAGCCACGGCGAGTCCCACCAACGCACCCGTGGCCGCCAGGAGCCCGCTTTCCGTCAGGAGCTGCCGGACCAGCCGGCTCCGGCCGGCGCCCATGGCCTGTCGCACACTCAGCTCCCGGGACCGCACGGACCCCCGAGCGAGCAGGGTGCTGGCCAGATTCGCACACCCGATGAGAAGCACCAGCCCCGCGGCGCCGAACAGCAGCCCCAGTGAACGCCCCGAGCCACTCGACACACTCTCCCTCAAGGGTTGGATCAGAACCGCCTCGGCGATGAACTCGTCGTCCTCGCCCCTCACGTCGGCCGTGATCCGGCTCTGGAGTGCGTCCAACTCGGCATCCGCCTGGGCCACGGTGACGTCATCCGCCAAACGGGCCACGACGGAGTAGTTGTGGGCTGACCGGCTCGTGTTGTCGTCCTTGGCCGCGGTCCAGATGACGGCCCTGGCCGGATAATCGAAACCCGAGGGGAGAACCCCTACGACCCGCGGCGACACGCCGGACATCTCCAGCCGGATCTGCTCCAGGGGGGTGCGCCCGTATTCGCGCGTCCAAAGGTCTTCCCCGATCAAGACGACTGGCTCGGCTCCGGCGTCGTAGTCCCGTGGATCCAGAAGCCTCCCGGCGAGGGGCGCGATCCTGAAGACGGATGCGAATCCCTCGGTGACCTGAGCCACGACGGCCCGGTAGGGCTGTTCGCCGCCGCGCACGGTCTGGGTCCAGACGCCGTAGGCCGCGATGGCTTCGAAACTGCGGGCCTCGGTCCAGTCCAGGAAGTTCGCCATGGCGATCGGCATGGAACGGCCCCGGGCCGGCTGATGCTCGCGCACCCAGACGATCCGCTCGGACTCCTCGTAGGGGAGAGGCTTGAGCAACACGCCGTATACGACGCTGAAGATGGCGGTGTTGGCTCCGATTCCCAGGGCCAGGGTCAAGATCGCCAGGGCCGCAAAGGCCGGCGCCGACTTGAGAATCCGCAGCCCGTACCTCAGGTCCTGGCGCAGGGCGTCCACGCGACCGGCACGGACCACGGCCCGGTCGCCGGAACGGGTGATATCGCTGCATTCCCGACTGAACTCGGCCATATTCCCGAATCTCCTCTCCGCTTCCCGCAGGGCCTCCGACGGGTCCCACCCCTGTTGTTCGAGCTCCGCCGCACACATGCGGACGTGAGACTGCAGCTCCCGGCGTACGTCCTCGTCGATGGGCAGTTGCCCAACCCGAGGCCGGTCTCCATGCAGCGGTCGCTTGGGCATGGCCGAATCAGATGCCCGGCCGTGTTGCGTGAAGCACCCGGGACATGGCCTCCACGTATCGGCCCCAGGAGTCGACTTCGAGCTTCAGGCGCTTCCTGCCCTGGGCCGTGAGTGTGTAGAACTTGGCCTCGCGTCCCGTATCGGTGGTTCCCCAGTTCGCGGTCACTAGCCCCTTGGCTTCCAGGCGTCGGAGGGCCGGATACAAGGCGCCCTCCTCGACCTTGAAGACCTCCGCGGTCTGCGACCGAATCGACTTCGAGATTGCGTACCCGTGGAGCGGTCCCCAACTGACGGTCTTCAGGAGGAGCACGTCGAGTGTCCCGCGGATCAGGTCCATACGCTGTCCGTTCTTGTTGGAGGCCGGGATCGCGCCGTCGGTGAAGTGGGAACGTTTCCCCTCCCGACGGCCCGGGCCACTACTGTCCGTATGTTCCGGAATGGTGTGGTTGTATATGTATATGATACTTATGGGTATGAGCGCTACTGGTAGGACGCCCCGGTGGGCAAGAAGGTTGGAAGGGGGCGACCCGAGAGAGTGCTAGCGCCTCGGCCCCCTCGGTGTCGGAGTGCGGCGCCCGTCCCTCGCCAACGGGGAAAGGGTGGCTCCGCCTCCGCCGTCAACCGGGAGGCGAGCCTTGTCCGCTCATGTCACCGGAAATTCCCGAAGTCCACAACGGCGCTCAAGCCACCCGACCAGTCCACCACGGCTGCCCCGGAGCGCTCGCCTTCGATATTGGCGTTCACGTAGCTCACGAGGGTCGATACACGTGCGAAGGCCGTGGGCTGGAAGCAGATGTTCGCACCGAAGCTCACGATGCCGACCTGCTTCCAACGGCGTCCGAAGGGCACCAGGAGGGGCCCCCCGGAGTCACCGTTGCAGACGCTTTGCGACGATCCCTGCATCCCGGCGCAGATCGTGACGTCCTTGATGTTGCTCCCCAGGAGTGTCTGGCACTCGGCGTTGGTGATGATGTCCGCCTGGAGCTTCTTCAGAGCGTTCGACCCCTGACCGTTGTTGGAGGTGAGACCCCAACCGATGACGGTGGCCGTCGTACCGGGGGCCGCGAGATTCTCGTCGTCCCGTGAGAGTGGCTCGACGCGCGGGTACATGAACTCTCCGTCCAACTCGAGGAGGGCGATGTCGTTCTCCACGAACGCGGATGAGGAGAAGTTGGGATGCACCAGGATTCGGACGACGTCGATCAAGGTGCCGCCGCTGGAAAGGGTCTCCGTTCCCGCCAGAACCCTCAAGGCGCTGGGGTCGTTCACGTCGTTGATGGCTCCCGTCACACAGTGGGCCGCCGTCATGACCCAGCTCCGAGCGATGAAGGTCCCGCCGCAAAACTGGAACTGGCTGCCCGAGGTGACCAGCGCGACCTGGAAGCGGAATTCCCCTGCACTCGCAAGGTTTCCACCGATGATATGGGTCGCCGGCCCGGTCACCCCGGTCGCCTCCTCGCCCATTTGCTGTACGCTCACACCGACGGCCTCCTCGCTCGAGACCACGCCGGGGGGGGGTGCCCCCACCAGGGCGGGCAGTGGCGGAATCCCGTCGGGACTGCCGGGGCTGGTGTTCGTCCACCCCACCGTCAGTTCCTGGGTCACGGCATAGGGCCGGCCCGCATCGAGGCCCGCGAAGGCGTAGACCCCGTCTTCGCCCGTGACCGAAACGAGCTCGCCGGGGTCTCGGAGTCCGTCATCGTTCTCGTCGAGAAACACGACCATGGCGGGAATGGGGTCTTCGCCGGGGCCCCTGCTCCCGTCGGCATCCGCGTCATGGTACACCACGCCTGAAAGGTCGTTGGAGCCGGACCCGGGCGGGCTGTTGACCCTGATCCGTTCCCCGACCCGGGTATGCGCCGCGCCTCTATCGTCCGTCACCGTCAGGCGGGGGGTGTAGGGACCCGGCTCGTCGTAGACGTGGCTGGTGGTTTGGCCGGACCCGGTGGCCCCGTCCCCGAAGTCCCACACGAAGCTGCTGATCATGCCGTCGGGGTCCACCGAAGCGCTGGCGTCGAACTGCACCGCGAGAGGCGCGGATCCCACCGACATGTCGGCGGAGAAGTTGGCGGTGGGCCTCAGGTTGGCCTGCCCTCCCGGAGGCGGTGGAGACATGCCGTCCTCTCCGCATGCCACGATCATGACGGCGGCTGTCAGGAGGGCCCAGCGCCCCATGGCCTGCGGTGTTGCACCCATCTGTTCCGTGCCTCGTATCGGGTTCTAGGGAATGGCCTCTGCGAGACCCGCCTCGGCCACCAGCAGGAGCAGGGCCTGCTGGATGGCCAGATGACCGTCGCGATTGATCCACCACTCGTTGAGGGAGTGGCCATGGTCACCCTCACCTCCGCGCCCGATGGTGATCGCGGGGACGCCCAGGGCGATGGGGATGTTGGAGTCCGTGGAAGACCTCGTGAGGGATGGTTCGACGCCGAACACCCGTGTGGCCGCCATGGCCCGCAGCACGAGGGGGTGGTCGTCGGCCAACTCTCCGGAGGGGCGGTTCCCGATCTGATCCACCTCTACCTCGAGAGGTGGGCCCTCACGCCGGAGCTCGTTCTCGTTTTCCAGGGCGGCGCCAACTGCGGCCTGAAGGGCGTCGTCTATCTGCTCCAGGCTCTCAGGGCTCTCGGAGCGCATGTCCACTTCCATCCAGGCTTCGAATGGGACCGAATTCACAGAGGTGCCCCCGCCGATCCGCCCGACGTTGTAGCTGGTCCGGGGCCCTGCGCGGGTCAGACCGTCCGCGATCCGCTGGAAGGACGCCACGGCCTGGGACAGAGCGTGAGCCGGGTTTGCCAGCCCGAAGGCACCCCAGGAGTGGCCGCCGGGGCCTCTGAAGGTGATGCGGTACCGGTGAGAGCCGAGCCCCTTGTTGACCAGACGGCCCAGGCCGCCCCCGTCCACTTCAATCCACGCGTCGATCGGTTCGGCGCCCTCTCGGAAGAGGTGCTTCATCCCTCGTAGGTCCCCCAGGCCCTCCTCTCCCACCACGCCTACGAAACGAAGGTCTGCCTCGGTCTCGATGCCCGCTTCCTCCATGGCCCTGAGCACCGTGAGCACGACCATGAGGCCGCGCGTGTCGTCTCCGATGCCCGGGGCGTATAACGTGTCGCCTCGTTGGCGCACGGTCACGTCCGTGCCGTCGGGGAACACGGTATCCAGGTGGCCTCCGAGGGCCACGATCCGTCCACCGGACCGACCGTCCCGAATGGCCACGACGTTGCCTTCCTCGTCCATGTACACCGAGTCCGCCCCTGCAGCCTCCAACCAACTCATGTAGACCAGGGCGCGCTCCTCCTCCATGAAGGGCGGGGCCGGGATCTCGGTCAGCGTGACATGATCGTTCGAAGTCCGGGGCTCGAGGGCTTCGATGATGTCGAACGCGCGAGAGACGGCTGGATGTCCGGCCAGTCTCTCGATCTCGCCGGGCGCGACTTGAGCCTCCAGGAAACCCGGGAAGGCGAAGAGGGCGGCGAGCCCCCAGACGGCCAGGATCTGGCGCCGCGGACGTCCCGCTGGAACCCTGGCTCTTCGGCCCAGCCCGACGGGGCCGGGCACGGGGAATCGGTTCTGGCTGCTCGACCTGGGCACCCGCTCTTGCCTCCTCATTGGGTGGGATACGACTCGCCGTCCAGTAGAGGGTCGCTCCGTCCCGCCTGCAAGCCTTCGACGCACGGCTGTCGCCCGAGCCTGACTCAGGCCCCGGCTACGGTGTCGCTTTGGGCGACTGCCCCGAATACCCCGGCTCGGCGGGAAGGTCCCGACCGGCCGGCTTGTCCGCCGGGAGCCATTCGCCGTCGGGGTACCGGATGTACCATTCCGCTGCAATTCGTCCGGAACGGAACACCCTGATTCGGGCAGGGGCCCACCGGCGGCCGGCCAGTTGGGCGGCCGTGAGGGCAGCCTCTTCCGAGTTGTGGGTCGACATGGCCCGGTCCAACGGGCTCAGGCGGACTCGCCAGTCCGTACCATGGTTGTCGACCAGGTAGAGTCGCTCTTGGAGCAAAGCCTTCGAGCCCGCCTGGGGTGCTGGTCGTGGGTGAGCCACCCTTGAAGAGCAGCAACCGTGCCAATTGCCTCGCGACGTGGGACGCTCGTCCGGGGGTTTGGCTCGACCGGAGTGTGCTCTATTTTCCCTTCCCTGCCGCTTCTTTGCCCGGGGGGTCCGGGAGCGCCAGCGACTACAGTCAAGGAGTTGACGTTGTCCAGATTCGACCTGCGGTCCGCCTTGCTGACTGCCGTTCTCGCCCTCGGTGCATGCGGGGGAGGGGACTCTCAGGACTCGGAGCCCATCGACGACAATCCCCTCTTGCGGCCTTCGGCCCTCGCCGAAGAGGCTCCGGCGACCTTTCAGGCCGAATTCGAGACGACCAGGGGTACCTTCGTCATCGAGGTGACCCGCGAGTGGGCCCCGGGAGGCGCTGACCGGTTCTACACCCTGGTGAAGAACGGCTACTACGACGATGTACGCTTCTTCCGCGTCATCGACGGGTTCATTGCCCAATTCGGAATCCACGGGAATCCCCGGGTCAATGCCGCCTGGCGAGCCGCCCAGTTTGCCGACGACCCGGTAGTTCAGTCGAATACGCGGGGCACCGTTACGTTCGCCACCGGCGGGCCCAACTCCAGGACGACCCAGGTCTTCATCAACTTCCAGGACAACGTGAACCTGGATGAGGGCGGGTTCGCGCCTTTCGGGCGGGTGGTGGAAGGTATGGAGGTAGCCGATCAGCTCCACTCCGGGTATGGCGAGGGTCCTCCCCGTGGACAGGGCCCTTACCAGGCCCAGATCCATGCACAGGGAAACGAATACCTCCAGGCCGAGTTTCCCGACCTTGACCGCGTGATCTCCGCCAGGGTCGTGGCACCGGCCGGCTGAAGACGCGGGGGCCAGCAGGGGCACTGCCCGCGGCCCACCGGTCTCGCCCCGGGTAACGGCCGTTTTTCAGTAGGCGACGCCGACGGCGCCGCAGAGCCACTTCTGGAGCGGGCCGGCCGCGCGGCAGCGGGCGACGAAGATCTTCAGAAAATCGGGGCTGGTCACGTCCTTCTGGGTCATGCCGGACCCCGCGATGAAGTCCTTCCGCCGCAAGTCCTCAATGAGGGGGTGTTCCGGGTCGTAGCCCTTCGGAGCCCGCACCAGGCTGTCGCCGCCGAGTTCGAAATGGGCCTTGAAGGCTTTTGCACCCCGGGCCCGCTTCCAGCCGGACGGGTCGTCCACGATCCGGTCACGGATCCGCCGGAGCGTCTTGGCGTCGGGGTGCCAGATACCCACGCCGACGAAGATCTCCTTGGGGTGGATGTGCAGGTAGAACCCGGGGGCGTGGACGTCCTTACCGGCCTCGTGCCTGAATTGGATGCCGGTGTGGGTCTTGTAGGGTGTCTTGTCCTTGGAAAACCGGGTGTCCCGATAGATGCGAAAGAGTGAGCCGCCGTTCGCCCGCGGATCTGCCCGGAAATGGGGGCTGATCTTGTTCAAGGCCGGCCCGACATCGACGATGAAGCGGACCGCAGGGTCTTTGACGTGGCGCTCGTACCGCGCCTTGTTTTCGTTGAACCAGTCCCGGTTGTTGTTCCTTGCCAGATCTCTCAGGAAGGAGAACGTCCCCGGCGTGAAATATCTCTGGGCGGCCATACCGTCCTCTCTCGGCGAGTGCGCATTGCTCTTGGCCTCCTGTCTTCGTGGACCAAACCTTGTAAGGTGCGCGGGGCAGAGCAATGGGGGTTCGGGGTCACCAACGGACCCCGTGTGGAGCCCAGAACCGCTTCGGGGATTCGTGCCCGTTGAGTGAACTGTCGACGATCCAGGACGAGGTGGTCCGATGCCGTCGCTGCCCGAGGCTGGTCGAGTGGAGAGAGCGGGTAGCGGAGGAAAAGCGCCGGGCCTTCGCTTCGGAAGAGTACTGGGGTCGGCCGGTGCCAGGCTTCGGCGATCCATCCGCTCGCCTGATGGTCGTGGGGCTGGCGCCCGCCGCCCATGGCGCGAACCGTACGGGCCGGATGTTCACGGGAGACCGGTCGGGGGATTGGCTCTACCGGGGCCTGTTCCGAGCCGGCCTCGCGAGTCAGGCTTCCAGTACGACCCGGCACGATGGACTCGAGCTGCATGATGTCTTCATTACTGCCGGCGTGCGCTGTGCTCCCCCGGGCAACAAGCCCACGGCTGAGGAGCGAGACCAGTGCTCTCCCTACCTGGAAGCCGAGCTCCGTTGGTTTCTCCCTCGGCTACGGGTCGTCGTCGCCCTCGGAGGATTCGCCCATG
>JAHEKK010000092.1 GCA_024638395.1 Gemmatimonadota bacterium
GTAGCTGGGGTCGTAGCTGAACAGGTAGAGGTGCTTCACGCCGGCGTCGATGGCCGAGGTGACCGTGTCGATGTAGCACGAGTGTCCCCAGCCCCGCTTGCGCCCGTAGTCCGCCGGGGAGAAAAGAACGTCGTTCTCGTCTTTTACCGCGGGCACTGGTGACCCTATTGCGCCAGTCAGCTCGGTGAGCTGAGAGCCCTTCTTCCCTACGAGCTCAAGAAGGACACGGAGATCGTGGCGGTCTCGGTCGACGACCGGGAAAAACAGCAGTTGATGATCGATCGGGTCATTCAGGAAGACGGCATCGTTCCCGACTTCACGATGCTGACCGACGTGGATCACCAGGTCATCGACCGCTACGGGCTGTTCAATCCGGATGAGCCCAGGAGCCGGCCCGTGCCCCACCCCACGACCTTCGTGATCGACAAACAGGGGATCGTGCAGTGGAAGTTCGTGGAGGTGAACTACCGCGTCCGTCCCGAGAACCAGGACATCCTGGAGGCCCTCATGGAGTTGCAGGCGACGGAGTCGCCTTCAGGTTGAGGTAGATCTCGAACTCGTTCTGCACCTTCACGGTGCCGAGGAAGGCGGAGTAGGGCTCGATTCCGAATTCCTCGAACTTGAAGTGCCCGACGGCCTCGATCCGCAGATCGTCACCTTCCGACTCGTAGCGGAGGGGGACTTCCCGGGTCACCGTGGTCCCGTGAACGGTGACCTCTACGGTGGCCACATGGGTGAAGTCCACCTCACCGATACGCCGCGGCTGCTCGGCCAGTCCCGTGAGGACGGCGGCGATGAGGGGGTGGTTGTCCGGGTCCAGCTGGTCGTCGTCCAACATCTCCCGGCGGACCTTGTTACGGTCGTTCTCGCTCAGGTCCCCGAATTCCTCCAGCAGTCCCAGGGCGCGGATCCGGTCGATCCAGGCCGCTTGCTGCTCCGGATCGTCCACGATGAGGTCCTCGACCAGCGTGCTGAAGCGCAGCGTGGACTGGCTGGGGTCGGAGGCGTCGTAGACGAAGTCTGCCAGATACTCGTTCGCCGTGATGAAGTGGTTGTGGGCCAGGCTCCCCGCCAATCCTCCCCGGTGGGTGACCACGGCGAACACGGATTCGTCGGTAAAGACCAAGGGAACGGCCGTCTCGTCCTCTCCAGGGGTAGTCGTGGGAGGGGCCTCCTGAGCGCCGGCGCCGGAGCTCGCCCACATCAGCATGATGAGGCCCGCCAAGACGGGGCGATGCCCGGTCCTACAGGCCCAACGGGCCCGGTCGTGCCCCGCGATCGAGGTCCGACTGCCAGGTCCGCGGGTTCGAACCGTGTACGGTGGTGGAGGAGGCCGGAGGGAAGGCATGGACAGTCCTGTGACGGGTACTAGGGGGAACCCACATAATTCCCCCACGGGGGACTCAGAGTTCCACGGGCTGCACGCCGTCTCGCCGGGCCATGAGTCCGGGAAGGATCACGAGGGCGGCCGTCGCGGCGGTGAGGGTCCCGAGGATCACGGCAGCGCCGAAGCGCCGCGTCGGCGGGAAGGCGGATAGGCCGAAGATGCCGAAGCCGAGGGAGATCACCGCTGCGGCTGTCAGGATGGGCGCCGCGAGCTGTCTGCGGGCGCCCATCCACGCGCCCAGCGCGCCCCCGCCGGCCTGGATCTCGCGGGCGCGGGCGACCAGATGGATCATCGAGTCTACGCCCATGGCCAACGCCACGTTGGCGGCCGGCGAGGTGATGATGTCGACGGCGACGCCGAGGTGGCCGAACAGTCCAAGGACGATAGCGGGGATGGCCGCCAGACAGACCAGCATCCAGGCGGAAACGCGGGCGCTGCGGGAGACGACCCAGGCGATGCCGAAGAAAAGCGCGAGGAGTCCCCCCAAACCGATCCGGAGGCTGGACGAGATGAGGGCGCCGAGGCGGCCTTGTAGGTCGTACAGCCCCCCGACGGAGACGACCCGGAAGCCACTTCGAGTCGCCGTTTCGGTCACCCGGGCGACCACCTCGTCCCTCGGCTCGACTCTGTCCGTTTCGATCATCCGGAGTGCGTAGAGCACCTCGGTGCGCTCGGGCACCATGTAGCTGCTGATCAGATTGCCGAAGTCGGGGCGCTCGAGGACGGCCACCAGCGCGGCAATGGGGAGAAAGCCGGCGAAGGGCAGCTGCCGGGCATGGGCCAGAAGCGGCGCCGGCGAAAGGACGACGCCTGTGGCAGGATCGGCTTCCAGGGAATCCTGCAGCCGCGACATGGCGTCCAGCCCCTGGAACGTGTCCAGCCTCCCGCTGTCGGGGAGGGTCACAGCCATGAGGAGGGGACTGCTGCCTCCGGAGCGGTCGATGGCTTCGAGTCCCGGCCGGATGGGTCCGTCGGGATCGAAGTAGTCGACCAGGGGCGGGTCCGTCTGCACGCGCAGAATCCCGATGCCTGCCAGAACCGTGACGACGGCGGCGACGGCCAACGTCCGCGGGCCGGCGGACGGCAGGGAGATGCCCGGGGACTTGAGACCCTTTTCGCCCCCTTCGGCGACGGGGACCTGGTGTACGCCCAACAGCCAGAGGGGCAGCACGGCATACGCCGTCGTAAGGGCTGTGAGGGTTCCCATGATCCCGGCCGTGCCGAGCTCCCGGAGGGGCTCCGCGGACGTGAGCCACAAAGACGCGAAGCCGAGAGCCGTGGTCGTCATGCACCACAGCGACGGCGGGAGGGTCCGGGCCACCGCCTGCCTCGTGCGTTCGCGGGGTCCGCCTGCCGCCGCTTTCCAGTTCGCGACGATGAAGACCGTATGAGACAGCGTGAGCACGAAAACGATGGTCACGATGTTGGCCGTCAGAAGCCCGACGCCGATGCCCAGCGCGTCCGTCAGGAGCAGGGTCAGGGCACAAGCGGCCACCCCCGCCGACAGGGTCCCCCCGACGATGCGAGCGTCCCGGTAGACCCACCCCGCTACGACCCCGAAGACGATCAGGGCCGCCAGACTGAACACCCTCAGATCATGGCGCAGGCTCCGCCTGATCTGTTCGACGATGACCGGGACACCGGAGGCGACGAGGGCGAAATCCGGGGCCTCGTGGGCTGAGAGGGCGTTCTCGAGGCGGGCCGTGAAGTCTGGCCCCGCGAGGGAATCCAGCGTCAGGACGAGGTTGGTGGCTCCGCCGCCCTGCGGCAGCAGGATCCGCCCCCACAGGGGGCTGGCAGGGTTCTCCGTGGCTACCGAGTAGGCGGCGCTGACGCCGGCCAGCTCCTCCAGCGCCTGTTCCAGCTCCGCCACCCGGCGGCCGTATTCCTCCGAAGCCACGTCCCGAGCTGCGGCCCTGACCAGGACCATCTCTCCCCCTGGATACCGGGCCTTCAGGGCCAGCGACTCCTGGAGTTGGGGATCCGTCTCGGAGAAGAAGAAGTCGGCCTCGACCGTCGGGTCGAAATCGACGCGGACGGCCGCGGCCACCAGGAGTGCGGCGGTGATGCCCAGGGCGAGAGCCGCGCCCCACGAACGCGGAGAGGGCTCGAGGCCCCCTTCGTCCACGGCCGTCGCCCCACTCCCGTCGACGGGGCTCGCCGGTGATCGCTCACCGGGGTCGGGGGTCGGGGGCATGGGGGCCTCGGCAGCAGAGTGGCATGTCGCGAAGTGGCTCGAGTCCAAGGTCTGGGGTTTGCCCCGTCCCCGAAAGACGAGGGGTCACGGACGCGGACGTCGGTTCCGGCCCGGGCCGGAGCCGATCGCCCACCCTCGTCGGATCCTTCGACGGAGGCCTCAACCCCCGCCTCCTTGTCCCGCGCGCGCCGACGTATCAGGCTTCTCGTCGTTGAGTACGCTACTGATCGGAAGGTGGGGAGATGCAGCGAATTGTCGCGACACTGGTCCTTTCCGCTGCCATGGCGGCCGGAAGCCAGGACGCCCAGGCTCAGGGATTCGGACGTGCCGTGGCCGTTTCAGGATCCCAATTGCTCGTTGGCGAGGCCAGCTTCGGCCAATCTCCGGGCACCGTCTACGTCTATGAACGCAGCGGTGAACAGTGGGCTGAAGTGGACAGGCTGCAAGCCCCCGGTGCAGAGGGCGGAGACGGGTTCGGATGGAGTCTCGCTACGGACGGCCAGCACCTTCTCGTGTCGGCTCTGAATCCCCGAAGTGGGGGTGGTGGGCAGGTCCATGTCTTCACCCGGTCCGGCGGGACGTGGTCCCCCGCAGGCGCTCTGGAAAGCGACCAGACCCCCGAAGGGGCGGCCGTGGGCATTGCGACGGCCGTCCGAGGGGACCTGGCGCTCGTGACGGTGGGGTCCCTCCGGGGACAGGGGGGCGCCGGAGTCCACGTTTTCCGGAACGGCGCCACGGGCTGGAGTCAGGTGGGAACCCTCTCGGCTCCGGAGGGAGGCGGCGGCCGGAGCCTCTTCGGATCCGCCGTGGCGTTCGGTGACGGAAACCTCTTCGTGAGCGACCCCGTTCGTGAGGGGAATGCCGGTGTGGTGTTCGTGTACGGCGAGGACGGAGACGCCTACCGGCTGGAGACGCAGATCTCCATCGAAGACGGAGCGGGCTCCCTGTTCGGCGGATCTCTGGAGTTCGTGGAAGGCGAGCTTCTTGTCGGTGCGGCCGGCGTCTCGGAAAACCGGGGCGCCGTCATCCGCTTTCGGTCCGATGACGACGGGTGGCGGGAGACGGGCCGCCTCGCGGCGTATGACGGCAGCGCCGGGTCCGCATTCGGCTCGGCCCTGGCGGCGTCGAGCGACCGCCTCTGGGTGGGCGCCGCGAACGACGAACGCCGGGGGGCGGTCTACGCCTTCAGCGAGCTCCAGGACGGTTCCTGGAACCGGGTGGGCAAACTGACGATTCCCGACCTCAAGCTTCGTGCCGGCCTGGGCAGCACCCTGGCGGTTGGAGAGGGATTGATGCTGGCCGGCCTGCCGGGCGACGACTATGGCGCTGGAACGGCTCACGTGTTCGAGATGCAGGACGACGGATGGGCGCCGACCCAATCCCTCTTCTCTGAGGTGGAAGGCTACGCCTCCGTGCTCGGGAGCCCTACCGATTGTTCCGAAGGAGAGGCTTCGGTCTTCGGGTGCAGCGATGTGGACCTGGTCTCGTTCGTGCCGGTGGCCGACCTGGGGGGTGGACGTGGAACACGGGTGAACGACGTCTGGGGATGGACGGATCCCGATACCCAGAAGGAATACGCCATCGTCGGAAGGACAGACGGGACGTCCTTCGTCGATCTCTCCGACCCGGCGACTCCGGTGCTCGTGGGGAACCTGCCGAAGACCGAGGGCGCCCCAGGCAGCACCTGGCGTGACATGAAGGTCTACGACGATCACGTCTTCATCGTATCCGACGGTGCGGATCATCACGGTATGCAGGTGTTCGACCTCACCCGCCTCCGGGGCTTCGACGGTACGCCGGAGACCTTCGAGGTGGACGCCCACTACGACGGTCTGTACAGCGTCCACAACATCGTGATCAACGAGGAGACGGGCTTCGCCTACGCAGCGGGAAGCCGGGGCGGAGGAGAGACGTGCGGCGGTGGCCTCCACATCATCGACATCCGGGATCCAAAGTCACCCACCTTCGCGGGATGCTTCGCCGACACCAACACGGGGCGCCAGGGCACGGGATACACCCACGACGCCCAGTGCGTCGTGTACGAGGGACCGGACGAGGAGCACCAGGGCAAGGAGATCTGCTTCGGTGCCAACGAAACGGCCCTGAGCATCGCCGACGTCTCGGACAAGGAGAACACCGTTCCGTTGTCCATGGCCTCCTACCCCAACGTGGGATACTCCCACCAGGGCTGGCTCACCGAAGACCATACGTTCTTCTACATGAACGACGAGTTGGATGAACTCCAGGGCACGGTACCCTCGACGCGAACCCTGATCTGGGACGTCACCGATCTGGATGACCCGATCCTCGTGAGGGAATTCCAGGCCGAGAACCGGGCCAGTGACCACAACCTCTACATCCGTGGCAACCTGATGTACCAGTCCAACTATCAGAGTGGGCTCAGGGTCTTCGACATCAGCGACTACGGCAATCCACAGGAAGTGGCCTTCTTCGACACGGTGCCGGGAGAGGACCTGCCGGGCATGGGGGGGTCCTGGTCCAACTATCCCTTCTTCGCGTCTGGCCTCATCATCGTAACCAGCGGCAGCGAGGGTCTCTTCGTTGTCCGAAAGAGAGAACGGACGCCGGTGTCATGAAGCTCAATCTGGTTGTGGGGACCGCCGTGCTTGCGGCGGCGTGCGGAGGCGGAACGGCGACCGGACCCCAATCGCCCATGCCTCCGGCTGGCGAGCGCGTGTATGTGGCCAACCAGTCCTCGGCGACGGTCTCGGTCATCGATGCCGAGTCCGGACGGGTCGTAGAGACGATCGACGTGACCCAGTACGGGTTCGATGCCAATTCCCGGCCGCATCATACCGCGGCTTCTCCCGACGGCTCGCGGTGGTACGTGTCGCTGATCGGCGGTGGGGCCGTGCTCCAGTTCGACGCCAACAACAGAATGGTGGGCCAGGCCCCCTTCGAGACGCCGGGGCTCCTCGCCTACGACAGTGACGGCGACCGCCTGTACGTGGGCCGCTCCATGATGGCGGTCAATCCGCCCCAGAGGATCGGGGTCGTCGATCCTGACGACATGGAGATCGACGAGTTGGACGTCTTCTTCCCGAGGCCGCATGCCCTGGCCGTGGACGGAGGCTCCCACCATGTCTGGGCTGCGTCGCTGGTGGAGAACAAGGTGGCGGTGCTGAACAGCGAAACGGAGGACCTGGCATTGGCGGACGTGGCGGGGCCGTCCCATACGTTGGTCCAGTTCGCCCTCTCGCCGGACCGTACCCGCCTCGTGGCCACCACTCAGCTCACCGGAAAGCTTCTGGTCTTCGACGCCACCCGGACTGAGCTCCCTCTCCTCGCCGAGGTAGACGTGGGCACGCAACCCTGGCATCCGGTCTTCCTCCCTGACGGCAGCCGCGTCTACATGGGTGCCAAGGATGACGACGCCGTCGTGGTGGTGGACGCTGAGCGGTGGACCGTGCTCGCCAGAATCACCGCGCCGGGCATCGCCGAGCCGCACGGTAGCGCGGTGACGTCCGACGGGCGCTTCGTATTCGTCTCCAACCGCAATCTGAAGGGGACCTACTCGCCGCAGAGGTCGGTCGCGGATCCGGCGGAAGTGGGCACGGTCGTCAAGATCGACACGGCCACCAACGAGGTGGTTCAGACCATCGAAGTAGGCACGTATCCCGCCGGCATCTCCATCGGGCCGGCAAGGCCGTGAGGGAGTCGGCAAGAGCCACGCAGGCCCTCTGGCTGGCCGGTCTCGCAACGGTCACGGTCTGGGGATGTGGAAGCGGTGCTTCGGCTCCTGGCGCCGGGTCTCCGGCCCCAGAGGGTGGCGAGTGGGAGCGTGTGGTCTACGGGATCGACGTGGTCGATCAGGACGGGATCCCCTTCCACCATCCGTTCCTCGGCGGATTGAATCTCCCGCGGCCTCAACTCCAGGACGTGGACGGTGACGGAGACCTGGACCTCTTCGTCCAGGAACTCTCGAATCAGGTCATGCTCTTCGAGAACGTCGGCGGAGAGACCGGTGACGGGTACCGCTGGCGAACCGACCACTTCGAGTCCCTACCCATCGGAGAGTGGTTTCGCTTTACCGACGTCGACCTGGACGGAGATCTGGACCTCCTCGCCGAACATCCGTTCAGCTACATCCGGTTCTACCGCAACGAAGGCGGCCCCGGCTCGGCTGCCCGGTACGCACTGGGCGCCGACACGCTGCGAGACGTGACCGGAAAGGCCCTCTTCTCCGACCGGCAGAACATCCCCAACGCGACGGATATCGACTGCGACGGGGCTCTCGACCTGATGATCGGCCGGTTGACGGGGACGATCACCCGCTACGAGGCCGAGGGTGTCGACGCCGACGGCGTTCCGCAGTTTCGCTTCGTGACGGACAACTTCGAGGACATCGAGATCGTGGCCGCGATCCAGGGCTCTCTCCACGGTGCCAACACGATGGCCCTCGGTGACGTGGACGGGGACGGCGACGAGGACCTCTTCTGGGGCGACTTCTTCGAGGCCGGACTGCTCTTCATCGAGAACACCGGCTCCTGCGAACGGCCGGTGCTGCGGGGCCAACCCCAGCCCTTTCCGCCGGCCAACCCGGTGAGCACGTCAGGCTACAACGCGCCGGCCCTCGGCGACCTCGACCTGGACGGAGATCTGGACCTGGTCATGGGAGTCCTGGGGGGCGCCTTCAACCCCAACCGGACCACGGTGGAGAATCTCTACCGGATCGAGCAGCAGTCGGACGGCTCCTTCGATATCACCACGAGCCGGCTCCTCAGGATGGTCGACGTGGGCAGCGAATCCCTGCCGGCCTTTGCCGATCTGGACGGTGACGGCGACGCCGATCTGCTGTTGTCGAACAAGATCGAGCCGGATGACCCCCAGGCCGGGCGGATCTACGTGTTCGAGAACGTGGGGACGCCCTCCGCACCCAGCTTTCACAAGCGTGCCGCCGTCGACGGGCTCGTCCCCTCCTACCACTATGCGCCGGCGTTCGGGGACCTGGACGGTGATGGCGACGACGACGTTCTGATGGGCGGTTGGCGGGATGAGCTGGCCTACTACCGGAATGACGGGGACGGGATGCCCCCCACATGGACCCTCGTGGACTCCGCTCTGGTTAAGCTCACCCGGGGGCGTAACGTCACGCCGGCCCTGGCCGACCTGGACGGAGATGGAGACCTGGACCTGATGGCGGGTGAGGCTTCCGGCGCCTTGAACTACTATCGCAACGACGGGGGTCCCGAGTCGCCCCGTTTCGAGCTGGTCTCGGACGAATTCGACGACATCGACGTAGGGCGCAGGAGCACACCGACGTTTGCGGACCTGGACGGCGACGGCCTCAGCGACCTCGTGATCGGGTCCGAGTCGTCCGGCCTGACGGCGTACCGGCGGCTCTCGGACTCGCGCCCCCAGTTCGAGCCCATGAACGCTCCTCCAGTAGGCCTTCCGGCCTTTTCCACCCCCGCCTTCGTCGACCTGGACGGAAACGGGACCCTCGACCTCGTGTCGGGAGGAAGTGGAGGGGGGCTGGTGGTCTTTCTCCGACGTTGAAAGGAACACGCATTTGAACCTGGACGATATCCAGGCCGTGATCGAGAGCGCCAAGGCCCGAGACGGGGGCCGGCTCCTCCAGTTCGTCCGGGAATGTGCACCCACGGCCACGGAGGAGGAG
>JAHEKK010000093.1 GCA_024638395.1 Gemmatimonadota bacterium
AAAGTGGGGCAAGGCACCATCGCACACCGCACAGGCTGAAACGCCGCCGCCGCTCTGGGCCAGACGCTCTTCGTTCGGTAGGCCCAACCACTTGGCATTCGCCCCGGTGGCGATGATCACGGCTTGCGCTTCGATGGTGCTGCCCCCCGACGAATGCAGGGTGAAGGGTCGGCGCGAGAAGTCGACGGTGACGATGTCCTCGGACACGACCCTGGTGTCGAAGCGGAGCGCCTGCTGCTTGAAGCTCAGCATCATGTCGATTCCGTTCACCCCATCGGGGAAGCCCGGGTAGTTCTCCACTTCCGTGGTGAACATGAGCTGCCCACCTGGGATCATCGTGCGACTCCCCTGGCCCTCGTAGACGATGGGGTCCAGGCTCGCACGCGCAGCGTAGATTGCCGCAGTCCATCCGGCGGGACCGGATCCGATGATGACGACCTTCTCTTTGGTGGGCTCTGACATTGACCGGATTACGTTGGGGTGATGAGGGGAAGCCAGGGAACGCCCTGAGTGTACCGATCGTTCCCCGGAAGACCAGAGGCGTCGGCCGGAGCGGGGCCACCGCCCCGACGCGGGCGGATCCTACCTAAGCGGTCAGCTCCGGTCCACGGCGGTAGAAGGCCGTCCGCTTGTACCGGGCCAGCAGGCGCACGGCCGCGAGCTTCACGCCCACGGCCAGGGGGACGCCGATCAAGAGCCCGACGAAACCGAAGAGAAAGCCCCCGAGAGACAGCGCCAGGACGATCCACACGGGGTGAAGCCCGACCGATTCCCCGACGATCCGGGGACTGATGACCGTACCCTCCAACCCCTGAGCCACCCCGAACACGACTGCGATCTTGCCGAGAGACCACGCGACGTTGCCGCTGATGAGGGCAATGAGGACGGCCGGTACGAGGGAGAGGGCGAGCCCCAGGTAGGGGACCACCCCGAGAACCGCGACCGTCACGCCCAGGAGAAAGGAGTATGGGAACCCGAGAACCCAAAGGCCCAGCCAGGTGATCGCGCCTACGATGCCGGCCACCGACACCTGGCCCCGGAGGTACTGGGAGAGGAGTCGATCGTACTCGCCGAAGAACTCGTCCGCTTCGTCTCTGTGCTGCGTCGGGATCAAATCGCGCAGACGGTCGATGACCAGATCGTAGTCCCTCAACAAGTAGAACATCAGGACGGGCGTGAGAACGACGTAGCCCAACACCGTGATCAGCGTGCCCAAGCCCCGCCCCAGCCCCAGGATGGCCGACCAGGCCCGGGCTCCGATCTCGTCGCGACGGGCCTCGAGGAACTCCATTACCGCTTGAGCGTCCACGGCTTGGATTCGCACCAGCAGGATCTCCTCGTCGACGAAGGGAACGTCAATCCCGAGGGTCTCGGGGCTGAGGGCCCTGGCCCACCCCTCGATCCGCTCGACGAGGGCCGGCACCTCTTCGATCAACTCGGAAACCTGGGAGGCGAGCACCGGCACACCCAGAATCAGAAGAGTTCCGCCGCCGAGCAGAACCGGACCCAGGATGAGGACGATGGCAAGCGAACGGCTGATTCGCCGCTTCGCCGAGAGCCGGTCTACGAGAGGATCCAGCACATAGGCGAGAACGAAGGCCAGAACGAAGGGAGCGAGCACCGAGCCGGTGGTATCGAGGATCCACAACAAAACGAGCACGGTCGCCGACCCCAGAAGCAGCGAGTACCCAGGGCGGCCACGGAACGGATGAAGCAGAGCCACCAGGAGCCAGTAGAGATAGAAGGGGTTCAAGACGTCCAGCAGGCTGAACAGGAAGAAGCCCACCACCACGAGGACAGCCGCACCCAGGACGACCCTCCAGAGGCCCTCGGCCCGGTCGGATTCGGTCACGCGGAGACGGCTCCTTTGTCAGACGTTTCCACGGGCGGCAGTGACCGCCCCCCGATGCCCAGCCTTCTCAATCCAGCTTCACCCAACCCAGGTGGCGTCCCACCCTACCCCTACCAACCCAGCTCCCCGATGAGGGCAGCAGATCGCTCCACGACGGCCCGGGTATTGTCGTAAACGATCCTCGCCGTGGCTTCGTCGAGGGGCAACCACGCACACTCGGTGATGCCCTCCGACTCTTCCGGAGTGGCGATTCCGCCATCCGAGCGCATGAGAAAGAAGGAACAGTATTTGTGGATCAACGCTCCCTCCTTCTTGAAGAACCAATCGATGCGCTCCACCAACGGGCCGACCTGCCGGGCCACGATACCGGTCTCTTCCTGGACTTCCCGGACGGCGGCTTCTTCGAGGGTCTCGTCTCCCTCGACGTGGCCTTTGGGCAACCCCCAATTCCCGTACGGGTCGCGTATGACGAGAACTTCCCAGGCGTCGTCCGCCTGCCGCACGACCACACCCCCCGCACTGGTTTCGACGACCCTGTCCTCCGCAGCACTCCTCACAACCTGCGCCTCATTCCGCCCGATGGCATCGCACCCCCTCGAGACCCCTTCGGCACCCCCCAGGGCCTATGGTCAGAAAATGGAAAGTCTAACGTATCGACTCGGATTCTCCTGAATATCGGCCAGCAGTGCCCTCAGATCCCGCACCGCCTGCTCAGCCTCGACGGCCAGCACCGAATCTCCCAGGAGACGTCCAAGCGATCCTTCCCCCCCTGCCGCCAGGGCGGCGATGCGGTCAAGCTTCACGAACGTGGAGTCGGCGCTCCGAGCGGCAGCGCGAAGCTCGCTGAGTGCGCCTCCCATTTCCCCGGTGGCTGTCCTCAAGCTCTGGGCGCTGGACCGGGCGTCAATCACCATGGAATCGATCTGCGCCTCCGCCAGGACCCTGTCGATACGCTCGAACGACGTGCGCGCGGCGCGGGCTGCGGCCCCCAGTTCCGACGCCGACTCCCCCACGCCTTCAGCAAGCACGTCAAAGCGGGTAGCCTGCTGGTTGAGGACGTCTGAGAGGCCCTGACTCACGCGTTCGATGTTGGCGATCGCAAGGCGGAGGTTCATCGCGGTCTCCTCCGTGAAGGCGATCTGCACTCGTTCCGAGATCGTCGTGATGTTCTCGGCGATCTCGTCGGCAGCGGCGGTCAACCGCGACATGTCGGGCAAAGCCGCCCCCGGCAGCACGCCGCCACCGGGCCCTTCCAGGAACTCGTACCTTGGGAAGTCCCGCCGGTCGACGATCTCGGCCTGCCAATCCCCGAACATGGACTCCGGGGCGATCAAGACGGCCGGGTTGTTGGGAATCTGCAGGTCCTCCTGAATGCGCATCTCCAGCAGGACGGCCTGACCGTCTTCGGTCACGCGGACCGCTTCGACCTGGCCGACGTTCACGCCACGGAACTTCACCGAGGCCCCGTCTATGAGCTGACCAACGCCCGTGGACATGGCCGTCACGATCTGCCCCTCGCGCCCCCACCCTCCCTTGAGCCAGATCGTGCCCACAACGGCCACCACGAGGCCGAGGGTCACCACCGCTCCGACCAATACGTCTCTTTTGCGGTCCATAGTCCCCAACCCCGTTTCGTTCAGACCCGGATCATCCGGACAATCTCTCGGTCGGCCCCTGTGGGCGGCTCACGAGGCGTTCCCATAGAACAACGCTGGATCACCCGTCACGAATCCCCGCACTACAGGATCGTCCGCCGACTGGACTTCCTCCGGCGCCCCCACGAACCGCGCTTTCCCGTCGTGCAGGAGAACGATGCGGTCGGCTACGCGGAAGGCACTCGTCATGTCATGGGTGACCATCAGCCCGGTCACGCCCACTTCGTCTCGCATGCGCAGGAGAAGCCGGTCGATGACGGAGGTCGTAACCGGATCCAGCCCCGTCGTCGGCTCATCGTACAAGATGTAGCGGGGAGACGGAGCCAGCGCCCTCGCCAGACCGGCCCGCTTCTTCTGCCCACCGGACAACTGAGACGGATAGCTGTCGGACATCCCCTGCAGGTCCACCAGTTCCAGGCATTCCGAGACCCGCAAGCCGATTCGCTCCTCGTCCCACCCTTCCAGGCGTCGCAGAGCCATGGCCACGTTCTCTCCGATGGTCATCGAATCGAACAGGGCCGCAAACTGGAACACGAATCCAACCCGACGCCTCAAGTTCGCGAGCCCATCCCTGTCGAGCTCGGGAACGGAGAGCTCGTCGACGACGATCGTGCCGCGGTCGGGCGTCAGGAGCCCGTTGACGTGTTTCAGCGTCACGGACTTCCCGATTCCCGACGGCCCGACGATGGCCACCGTCTCCCCCTCCGTCACCTCTACCGAAAACCCCTTCAGGACCTTCTTCTTGCCGAAGGCCTTGTGGACGTCGTCGAGGCGAATGCTCACAGGAGGGTCGCCGCCCAGAATGCGTCCAGAAACAGAATGATCATGGAGGCGATGACCACGGTTCTCGTGGCGCTCCGACCCACGCCTTCCGCGCCGCCCTGGGTGTGGAACCCGTAGAAGCACCCTACCCCCGTGACGGTGGCCCCGAACGACACCGCTTTGATGCCGGCGAACCACACATCCCACGTCTCGAAGAACAGCCTCAAGCCCTTCACGAACTCGTGTGAGGACATGTCGAGGAGCTGGAGCGCCGTGATCCACCCCGAGGCCACGCCGACGGAGATGGAGAGCATCACGACTACCGGAAACATGATGATGCCCGCCAGGATCCTGGGAACGACGAGATAGGCAACGGGATCGTAGGCAAGGGTCTCCAGGGCGTCGATCTGCTCCGTGACCCGCATCGTGCCCAGCTCGGCGGAGATGCTCGCGCCGACCCGCCCGGCCAGCGTGAGCCCGGTCAAGACGGGTCCCAGCTCCAGAATCATCGTCTTCCCCACCAGGGTGCCTACGAAATAGAGGGGAATGGACCCGGTGAGGGTGTACGAGGCCTGAAGGGACATGACCACGCCCGTGAACGTGGCGATGAACAGCGCGATCGGAACAGACTCCACCCCAACCCGGGCCATCTGGGGAAGCAGATGCGGTCCCCACACATCGACGTTGCGAAGGGAACGGAAGGCGCCAACCAGCAGGGCCCAAGCCCGGCCGACTGAACCGAGGCTCCGGGTTGTGGCGCGCCCGACGGTGGCCAGGGGGCCGAGAACGTAGGCTCTCATGCTGCTTGGAAGATAACGCGGTGTCGGGGTCGTCAGGCCAAGGGCCCGACGGCCCTATTCCCAGTCGGTATTCCGAGGCGCCGGGGGACCCCCATCGGGACACCTACAAACGAAGGCGCGACACCCGGCGCTATCTAGCGTCTACCGGTGGAGCCGACCTGGGAGAACGGAACGAAGGTCAGGCAGATGCGCCCATCGCCCCCGGGTGGAGCCCATTCGACTTTCCATTCACGCGCACCCTCGGGCCCGGGCCCGAAGGACGCCTCGACGGCCAGCCCCTGATCAGGGCTCCGCACGGCTACCCGGACCGAGGCCGGCGGAGGATCGAGAGGCCGGCGGAGGGGGTTCGTGAACAAGACTTTGGTCGACCGCCGCCCCGAGTCGAGCCGCCTCGTCACCTTCACCCGCGCCAGCCAATCGGGGGGATAGCTGATCTCATAGCCAAATCCGGCCTGGTCCAATCCCGATCCGATGCGATTGTGGCGTGCCACGGCTTCAAAGGGCCAGGGGGGCGGGTGAGAAGCTCACGAGGAAGATCGCAAGGGCCAGGATCCCAAGCGCCATCCTTCCACGGCCGATGTCCACGTCGTCCATGAGGACGGGAGGATGGGCCACCCGTCCCCGGCTCACGAGGACCGCGATGGCGCCCCAGACCCACCAGCCCATCCAAACCAGTCCGAGGGGGACCATCAACGCCACGAACCCCCAGGCCAACCACCGCTGGCGCTTCCCCAGCATGGCGTAGAGGATGTGTCCGCCGTCCAACTGACCCAGAGGCAGCAGATTCAGGGCGGTCACGAAGATCCCCAACCAGCCGGCGAACGCCAGTGGATGCAGAGCGATGGTCGCCCCCTCCTCGAACCCCGGTACGAGGGCCGCAGCGAGCACATTCAGCAGCGGGGCCGTGCCGACCCGCATCGAATCTCCGAGGAAGTAGATCACAAAGGGATGCATCCCTACCCGACCCACCTCCAACACGTCGGACAGGCGGAGTCCAGCGGCCAGAACCGGAAGGGACAGGACGAAGCTCACGAACGGTCCGGCCACGCCCACGTCGAACAGGACGGATCGACGCACCATCGGTCCTCTCAGCCGGATGAACGCCCCGAGGGTCCCCACGATGGAGAGGTAGGGAGGGAAGGGGAGGAAATAGGGCAACGATACGGGGATGCGGTGCCGACGCGCCGCCAGATAGTGCCCAAGCTCGTGGCCGAGAAGGATTCCTATGAAGGCAAGCGAGAAGGGCAGGCCGACGAGAAGGCGCCTCAGGTCAAGCGCGGTGGGTACCGGAACCCACGTGCCCCCGATGTTGCTGAAGCGCGTGCCGAGGGCATCGACACCCTCCAGGAAGCCGCCCGAGACCGTCGCACTGATGAAGGCGGCCGCGAAGAGCGCGAGATGAAGACCCAGGCGATCACGGACCTCCGGCTCCAGACGACGGATGGCTACGACACGCGTACCCTGCGAGCCCCGTTGTACGTGCACTTGATGGGCCCATGTACGCACGGGGTCGGGGACGTCTTCGTTCAACCCATCACGAAGGTGGCCACTGGCGATCCGATATGCGCCGGCACGACCGATGGAAGGGTCAGAAAACCATTGATCCCATGCCGGATCTCGAACCTTGACCTCCCTCTCGGCGAACGATAAGGTTGGGATGAGTCACCTCTGCGGCCGAGTCGGCCGCGCCCCCTCCCGGCAGCACAATTCCCTTCCCACGAGACACCTATGGCCGGCCAAGATGGCCGTGCCGCAGTACAGGTGCCAGCCCACGCCTGAGCGTCTCTGCCCCTGACCCTATCGGGGAGTCGTCCGGTGGACATCGCCGAACTGAGAAACAACACGGTCGCAGAGCTGCACGACCTGGCGGCGGAACTCAACATCCCGAACTACTCGGGCCTCCGCAAGCAGGACCTGATCTTCCAGATCCAGAAGGGGCTCCTCGGTCGGGACGAGACGCTCTGGGCTGAAGGGGTCCTGGAAATCCTCCCGGAGGGGTATGGCTTCCTCAGGTCCCAAAGCTGGAATTATCTCTACAGCCCTGACGACATCTATGTAAGCCCGTCCCAGATCAAGCGCTTCGAGCTGCGGACCGGCGATACGGTTCTCGGCCAGGTGCGTCCGCCCAAGAATGGTGAGAAGTACCTGGCCCTCCTCAAGGTGGAGAGCATCAACGGCGATGACCCGGACGTCGCCAAACAGCGGATCGCGTTCGACAATCTTCGGCCCAAGTATCCCGAGAAGAGGCTTACGCTGGAGGCGCCGGGAGGCGAGATCGCGATGCGGGTCGTCGACCTGATCTCCCCCATCGGGATGGGTCAGCGGGGCCTCATCGTCTCTCCACCCAAAGCTGGCAAGACGACGCTGCTGCAACAGATCGCAAACGCGATCTCGAACAACCATCCCGAGGTGACGCTCATCGTCCTGCTCATCGACGAGCGGCCGGAGGAGGTCACCGAGATGCAGGAGAACGTGCGAGCGGAGGTCATCTCCTCCACGTTCGACGAGCCGGCGTCTCGCCACACGCAGGTTGCGGAGATGGTGCTGGAGAAGGCCAAACGCCTGGTGGAGCACGGTCAGGAAGTGGTGATCCTCCTGGACTCCATCACCCGTTTGGCCCGGGCCTTCAACGTGCTTGCGCCCCACTCCGGAAAGATCCTCTCGGGCGGTGTCGACGCGAATGCCCTCCACAAGCCGAAGCGCTTCTTCGGCTCGGCCCGGAATATCCTCGACGGCGGTTCGTTGACGATCATTGCCACCGCACTCGTGGACACCGGAAGCCGGATGGACGAAGTGATCTTCGAGGAATTCAAGGGGACGGGGAACATGGAGCTCATCCTCGATCGACAGATCTCGGACAAGCGCATCTTCCCCGCCATCGATCTGAACCGGTCCGGGACGCGGAAGGAAGAGCTGCTCCTTAGCGAGACGGAGCTGAACCGGGCACACCTGCTGAGGAACTTCCTGGCGGATATGCCGGCCGCGGAGGCAATCGAATTCCTCCTCGAGCGGATGAAGCGCTACGAGAACAACGCCGAATTCCTCGGCGCCATGGCTGCGGGCGAGTAAGGCACCCGGCGCCCGGAGAGGAACCCCCGCAGGTCCGGTCCGGCCGGAGGACTATCCCTCCCGATACCTCGGGTTCACGACCCACTCGTCTCCCTCGAACACCTTCCGGTCCCAGGGATAAACGACGTCCGCGTCGGTGACCAACGCCACGAAGTCGGGACGATAGCCTCGACTCCGGGCAAAACTGGTCGCCGTCTTCACCTCTTTGGGGACCAGGTCGCGGACCGCAGCGAGGGCCAACCGGAGCGTCTCACCGGACGTGGTGATCTCATCCACGATGAGTACCCGTTTCCCCCTGACCTGGGGCGGGGCGGCAGAAAGGATCGCGGGACGCGCCCTGACCACCTGGCCCGCCTCCCTGCGACTGATGCTCATGGAGAAGAAGTCTCGTCGGAGTATGCACGCGACGATGGCGCCGGGGATGGCCCCGGCTCGTGCGATTCCGACGATGACCTCCGGATCGAACCCGGCGGCCACCTTGAGCGCCAGAGCCCGCGACAGCTCCCCGAACATCTCCCATGAGACGTCGAGTGGCTCTTCGACTGGACCGGCGTGGGGCTGTGACGACTCCATCATGTCCGGCTTTCCCTTCGCTGGTGTGACGAGAAAGCCCCGGGAGCATGCCGGGACCCTGAGGAGCACCTCCTACCCACCAACCTTGGTGGCGGTCCATATTACGGCCATGGACCCATCTCTGCAGGCCGAGGCCGATCAAAGGTTCTCCGAGGCGCTGGAGCGAACGGGCGCCCGGGACCCCCGCGACTACTACCGGGAGCGCCTGAAGGAGCTCCGCTCCTCGAACCCCCAGGCCTATCAGGACGCCGTCTCCTACTACCGGGACACCCTCATTCCCCGGGTGGCCGACACGGATTGGGATCCCATGGTGGAGTGGAGGGCCTACGGGCTGGAGATCGCCCGCCTGACGGCGCCAGGGCGAACCGTGTCCGTGGACCCGACGGGACGGGCTCAGCCCTTCCAAGAGCCCTGCTCCGAGGACGCCATGGTCCTCCACCTGCCCGACGGCCGGGGGCCTACGGCGCTCCTGGTGGGCCTCCCACCCGAGCCCTCCGACGCTCAGGTGG
>JAHEKK010000094.1:0-2437 GCA_024638395.1 Gemmatimonadota bacterium
CGCCACCGGTCCTTCATTGCCGTGAACGTGGCGGCGCTCTCGGATACCCTCCTGGAAAGCGAGCTCTTCGGCCACGAAAAGGGGGCTTTCACGGGTGCCCTCGACACCCGAAAGGGGTTTTTCGAGTTGGCTGACCAGGGGGCCATCTTCCTGGATGAGATCGGTGAGATGCCCCTCCAGACCCAGACCAAGCTCCTCCGGGTCCTCGAGCATCAGCAATTCCTCCGGGTGGGCGGCGAGAAGCCCATCAGCGTCGACGTACGTATCATCGCGGCTACGAACCAGCGGCTCAGAGAACTGGTGACGATCGGGGAGTTCAGGAAGGACCTCTACTACCGCCTCAACGTCCTGAGCATCGACCTGCCACCCCTTCGGGGCCGGCGCGAGGACATTCCCCGTCTGGTCCACGCCTTCATCCGCGATGCCAGCCGGCGCCACGACCGGGAGTTCCACGGCATCGCCGACGACGCGATGGACATCCTGGTGAAGTATCGCTGGCCGGGTAACGTTCGCGAGTTGCGGAACCTCATCGAGAGCATGGTGGTCCTGGCTCCGGGCCGTGTGATTGAAGCGGTCGACATTCCGAAGGAGGTTCGGGAGGGGGAGGCCTCCGGTGCCCTCGTCCCTCTGGGCCCATCGGCGAAGGGTTCGTCCCGAGACACGGGGCTGCTGAGGCCCCAGCTGGAGTTCCTGTTCCGGTCGATGATGGACCTTCGTGTCGATATCGAAGATCTCCGCCGGGAGTTCGAGGCCTTCCGACTTCGAGAAGAGGAGAGGCCCGTTATGCTCGCCCCTCCCGCGAGGGTGGGGACGTCCGACGTGGGCGGACCTGCACCCGCCGTGATCCTGCCCGTCGAGGCTGTCCCAGGTCCTGCAGGCCCTCGAGGGATGGTGGAGGTCGGGCAGGGGGCGACGGCCGAAGACCGGGAGCGGGTCGTGTTTCTGCCGGGGATGACCATGGAAGAGATGGAGGAGGCGGCGATCCGCCTGGTTCTCGACGACGTGGGAGGGAACCGTCGCAGGGCCGCCGAGGCCCTCGATATCGGGGAACGGACCCTCTACAGAAAGATCAAGAAGTACGGTCTGGACGGCTGAACGCTCCGGATCTGCGCCGGGCGGCTTCAATCATCGGTACCTTCATCGACCAGCTGGCGTCCGAGTAGGAGAGGTATTCCACGGTCACGTCGCGGGTGAGATCGAGGCCGGGGGGATAGGCGTACACGGCCATCGTGGAAGTCTGGAGGCCAACCCGGCCGGTGCTCCAATCGGGTGAGATGGCCCGAATCTCCGAAGGCCGCTGCCGCAACCCTCGCACGACCAGATGGAGGGCGCCGGGTTCGAACACCATGTCCGGCGCGGCAGCCGAGACGGTCACGAGGGCAAGCGTCCACGAACCCTCCCCCAGGCTTTCCCTGAACGACCCGCGGTGGCTCTCTGCGAGACGCCGGAGTCGGCTCTGGGTGTCCGGGGCGGCCGCCTCCAGGATCCAGTCGGCGAGAAAGGTCACTTCGATGCGAAGGGCCTCCGCCGACAGATGGAGAGAGAACTCGTCTTGCCGAAGGGTACCGCTGCTGGACAAGGACAGGCCGTCGCCGCCGGGGCGCACCGATGTGGGCGAGGGGGCAGCAGGTGCGGGCGGGGCACATCCGGCCAGCGCCACCAGCAAAGGCAGGGCAGTGATCCGTCTCATGATGACTCGCCTTCCTCCAGCAGGTCCTTCATGGCGTCGAGGAGCTGGTCCACGCCTTCCCCGGTTTTCGAGGACGACGGGACCACCTGCTCGCGGGGAACCCCCAAAGGTTCTATGACACGCTTGTACAGCTGTTCCCTCTCGGTCCGCCGCAGCTTGTCCATCTTGGTCAGGGCGATCAGGGTCGGGACGCCGATCCTCGCCAGGTGCTCCACGAACGCCCGGTCGCCCTTCGTGGGCGCATGGCGAGAGTCCACCAGGTACACGACACCCTTGAGATGTGGGCTGGTCTCCAGGTAGCCGGAAACCAATCTCTCCCACCCACGACGGACCCGCTCGGGTGCTCTGGCATACCCGGATCCCGGCAGATCCACCAGGTAGAAGGCGCCGTTGACCTCGAAGAAGTTCAAGGCCTGGGTCTTCCCCGGGGTGGCCGAAACACGGGCGGGCTTCTGCTTCGGCCGGCCCAGGATCCGGTTGATCAGCGAGGATTTGCCCACGTTGGACCGTCCGGCGAAGGCGACCTGGGGTAGCGTTCCCGGGTGAGGTTGATCCGGCGAGACCACGGATCCGGTGAACTCCACCGTCCGGATCACCAGAGGCCCCGGTGACACGTTGGGGTCGCCGGGCGCACTCGTTTCGTCGGAGCCTGGATCGGCCACGGGTGGATCCCCGGGGTTCAGGAGACCTGGATCCCCAGGTTGGAATGGGTCGTCCCGGGGTCCTCCGTGCGGCGCCCCTCGGACA
>JAHEKK010000094.1:2447-9202 GCA_024638395.1 Gemmatimonadota bacterium
GACTTGTCTAGGAACGGCGGCCTGACCAGAGCTTCCTTCAGGACCTGGTCCATGGTCTCGACCGTGATGAGGTCCACGTTGACCCTCACCTCTTCGGGAAGGAGTGCGATTTCGCCCTCATTGGTCACCGGGAGGAGGACGGTGTGCATGCCGCTCCTGAGGGCCGCGACGGCCTTCTCCTTGATACCTCCGACCGTGAGGACCCGCCCCCGCAGGGTGATCTCGCCGGTCATGGCGACGCCTCCTCGTGCAGGGGTGTTCGTCAGGGCGGAAATGAGAGCCACGGCAATGGTTATTCCCGCTGAGGGCCCGTCTTTGGGCGTTGCTCCCTCGGGAATGTGGATGTGGATGTCCACGTTCTGGTGGAATGCCTCGCTCAGGCCCAGCCACGAGGCCCGGGACCGGGCGTAGGTGAGGGCCGCGAAGGCCGACTCTTTCATGACGTCGCCCAGGGTTCCGGTGAGCTGGATCTTCCCCGTGCCGGGCACCACCGCCACCTCCACGTCCAGGACCTCACCCCCCGCCGCTGTCCATGCCAGGCCACAGGCGATGCCGGCCCTGTCGTCGGCATGCTCGCGCCGCTGGTGCTGGTGGATGGCAGGGCCCAGGAGCTCCGGGAGGTGCGTGTCCTCGACGACCTCCAGGTGAGCCTCACCCGTGCCCACTTGCCGTGCCACCTTCCTCGCCACCCGGGACAGGCGCCTCTCCAGCTCCCGGACACCGGCTTCGCGTGTATAGTCCCGGATGACCATCTGGAGCGCGTCGTCGGTGATGTCCACCGAGAGGTCCCCCAGGCCGTGGCCGATCGTCTGCTTCGGCCACAGGAACTGGCGGGCGATGGTCCGCTTCTCGGTGTCCAGGTACCCCGGCAGGCGGATCACTTCCATGCGGTCCCGGAGGGGTCCCGGGATCTCCCCCAGGGTGTTGGCCGTGGCGAGGAAGAGGACGTTGGAGAGATCGAACTCGAGCTCCAGATAGTGGTCGGTGAAGGACCGGTTCTGCTCCGGATCGAGGACCTCGAGGAGAGCGGCACCCGGATCTCCGTGGAAGTCACGAGCCAGTTTGTCCAGCTCGTCCAGCAGGAAGACCGGGTTGCGGGTGCCGCTCTTTCGCATGCCCTGGACTACCCGGCCCGGCAGGGCTCCCACGTAGGTTCGCCGGTGGCCCCGGATCTCCGCCTCGTCTCTGATGCCCCCCAGGGAAACCCTGACGAACTCGCGGTCGAGACAGCGGGCGATGCTCCGCCCCAGGGACGTCTTTCCCACTCCTGGAGGACCCACCAGGCAGAGGATGGGCCCCCGAAGATGGCCGACCAGGGAGAGGACCGCGATATGGTCCAGGATGCGTTCTTTGACTTCCGACAGGCCGTAGTGCTCGGCCTCCAGGACCTGGGCCGCATGCCCCACGTCCAGATTGTCCGCGGACTGAGCCTGCCAGGGAAGAGCCAGGATCCAATCCAGATAGCTTCGGATCACGGAGGCCTCTGGCGCCACGGGGTTCAGCTTGCGGAGCCGGTCGAATTCCTTGGCCACCCGGTCGCGAGCGTGGTCGGGGAGGGGCGTCCGTGCAATGGTCTCCTCAAGTTCGGCCCACTCTGAATCCAGAGACTCCCGGTGCCCTGCCCGGAGGTGCTCTTCCAGGTAGCCCGGGCGCCGGCCCGCCTCCATCTGGAATCGGATCTGCTGGTCCAGCTTCTCTTCTATCCGGAGGATTTCGACTTCGCGGACCAACAGCTCCCGGAGGATCTCGAAGCGCGTATGGCTGTCCGGCGCTTCGAGGAGCTCCTGCTTCTCGGCGGTGTTCACCAGGAGGTGGCCGGAGATCACGTGGGCGGCCCGATCAGCCCTGGACTCGCCGTCCAGGGCCCGGGTGACCTCTTCGGGGACTCGGGGGTGCAGGCGCGCATACTCCCGGAACATGGATTCGACGGGATTGCGGAGGGCCTCGAGCTCAGAGCCGTCTTCGTCCGCCGTCGGCACGATTTCGATGGAGGCTCGGAAGCCGTTGTCCGCGACGAGGAAGCGCTTGATCCTGGCCCGCGCGACGCCCTCCATCACCACCCGCGCCGTGCCATCTGCCAGGTGGGTGACCTGCGCAACCTTGATGATCGTTCCGGTGCGGTACAGGTCATGGCGCTCCGGATTGTCCACGGCGGCCTGTTTCTGGGCGAGAAGCAGGGCCCACCCTCCGCTCTCCTCGGCTTCCTGCAATGCCACGACGGACGGGGGCCGGCCAATGAGGAGAGGCAGAACCATGTAGGGGAAGAAGACGAGGTCGCGGAGGGCGATGACGGGGAGCCGGTCCGGGATCTCGAGGGTCTCGTCGAGCCGTTTCAGGGTGGCCATGGGGTACTGCGTACCCGCGTACTGAGGTGGGTGGGGCGGGACGTTCAGGGCGCGGCCCGACGGACGATTTCTATCGTATCGTTGAGGCCGGGGTAGGGAAAGAGGCCGACCGGTTTTGGTACCTCGATTCCCTTGTACGGCCTGCCCAGGAGTGTAGCGCTCGCTACCAGCGCGACGCCCTCTCCGGACGTCGGGTTCGTTCGAGCGCTAGGCTTCTTTGACCTGTGATTCGGGCCGCAGCACCAGCAGGGGGGGCACGCCTCGGGTCACACACTCCGGCGTGATGACGACCTCGCGAACGTCCTCTCGGGACGGAAGGTCGAACATCACGTCACGCATGAGTCCCTCGAGCACCGCCCTCAGGCCCCGCGCTCCCGTGCCCCGATCCAGGGTCAAGGAGGCAACCTCCCGCAAGGCGCCGGGATCGAAGGTCAGTCCGATGCCCTCGAGCTCGAACATCTTCTGATATTGCTTCACCAGCGCGTTCTTGGGCTCCTGGAGAATGCGCAGCAGGGCTTCCTCGTCCAGGTCCTCGAGGGTGACCATGACCGGAAGTCGGCCGACCAGCTCCGGGATCAGTCCAAAGCGCTGCAGGTCCTCGGGCTCGACCTGGTTCATGAGCTCCTCTTCTCCGTCCTCCTCGCCCTCGGAACCGAAACCGATCTGGCGCTTGCCGACCCGGTTCTCGATGATCTTCTCGAGGCCGTCGAATGCACCGCCGCAGATGAAGAGGATGTTGCGGGTGTCGATCTGGATGTACTCCTGCTGAGGATGCTTCCGCCCTCCCTGGGGGGGTACGCTCGCCACGGTACCCTCGAGGATCTTGAGCAGAGCCTGCTGGACACCTTCGCCCGACACGTCGCGAGTGATCGACGGGTTCTCCGACTTGCGTGCGATCTTGTCCATTTCGTCGATGTAGACGATGCCGCGCTCGCAGTCCGCGATGTTGAAGTCGCTTGCCTGGAGGAGGCGGACCAGGATGTTCTCGACGTCTTCGCCGACGTACCCCGCTTCCGTCAGCGTCGTGGCGTCGGCGATGGTGAAGGGGACGTGGAGAATCCGGGCCAGGGTCTGGGCCAACAGGGTCTTTCCGACACCGGTGGGCCCCACGAGCAGAACGTTGGCCTTGTCGATCTCGACTTCGTCGAGGACGCCCTGGTGGTTGACCCTCTTGTAGTGGTTGTAGACGGCAACGGCCAACGAGCGCTTGGCCTGTTCCTGGCCGATCACGTAGTCGTCGAGCACTTCCTTGATCTCGCCCGGCGTGAGGCTGGGAACAGCGGAGTCCTGGCTTTCGCGTTCCTCCTCCTCGGCGAGAATCTCGTTACAGAGCGAGATGCACTCGTTGCAGATATAGACCGAGGGCCCTGAAATGAACTTCTTGACCGATTCTTTCGACTTGCCACAGAAACTGCAGCGAAGGTGCTTGTCGCTCGACATCGTCAATCCGCGTCCGAATTCGTACTTGCCGTGAGCCGGCTCTCGTCCTTGCTGAGAACCTGGTCCACGAGTCCATAGTCCACTGCTTCAGCAGCGCTCATCCACCGGTCGCGATCAACGTCGGTGGCGATCTTCTCGGCTGACTGCCCAGTCGCCGCTGCAAGAATCTGATTTAGGCGTTCACGGGTTCCCAGCACCTCTTTGGCCGCGATCTCGATATCGGCTGCCGTACCTTGATACCCCGAGGAGGGCTGATGGAGCATGATCCGGGAATTGGGAAGGACATTGCGTTTCCCCTTCGCTCCCGCGGCCAACAGGACTGCGCCCATGGACGCCGCCATTCCCACACAGTAGGTGGAGACGGGAGCCCGGAGGTGGTTCATCGTGTCGTAGATGGCGAGGCCCGCGTAGACACTCCCCCCAGGCGAGTTGATGTAGAGGAAGATGTCACGCTCGGGGTCGTCGGCGTCCAAGAAGAGGAGTTGAGCAACGACGATGTTGGCCACGTTGTCATCGATTCCGCTCCCGAGGAAGACGATCCGGTCCATGAGGAGGCGGCTGAATATGTCGTAGCTCCGCTCGCCTCGACTGGTCCGCTCGATGACGTAGGGTGGGTAAATGGCCATGCGTTAGGTAGGTCTCCTCGGGCTTCGACCATCGGGCCCGCTCTGTCCGTTCGTGACAACCTCGCCAGGACCCGACATGGGTTTCAAAGCTCCTAAGGAGCTTCGGAGATTTCGGACTGGCTCTTGAGGAATTCGAATAGTTTCTCTTCCGTCAGATCCTGCTCCAGCGAGGCCAGTCGCCCCGATTTCTGAAGACTGGCGTAGACCTTGGACGGTGAGTCCCCGGCCTGATCCGCAATCTCTTCGATCCGGGCGTCGATGTCCTCCTCCGTGGCCCTGAGTCCTTCTTGTTCGGTGATTCTGTCTATGACGATCATCCGCCTTACGGCCATCTCCGATTCGGCCTGGAGCCGGCCCTTCAGCTCGGCGAGCTTCTCGGGATCCAACCCCTGGGGGTCTCCGATGATGGAATCGAGGTATCCGTCGACCATGGATCGAGGGACCTCGAAGGGATTGGCGGCGAGCACCGACTCGAGAAGCTGACCGCGCACGGCGGACTCCGCCTGTCGTTCGGCGTCCTTCGTCAGGTCCTCGGCCACCTTGTCGCGGAGCGCCTCCAGATCCTCGAAGTCCCCCACCGTCCTTGCGAATTCATCGTTCAGATCGGGCAGTTCCTTCACCTGGCGTGAGATGAGGCGAATCTGCAGTCGCTGCGACTCCCCGCGCCGGTCCTCGTCGGGGAAGTCATCGGGGAAGGCAATGTCGAACTCCCCGGCGGCACCGGGTTCCAGGGTTTGGATCGAGGCCTCCACGTCGGGAATGGCGTTTCCCTCGCCCAGAGTGAACTCGTACTCCTTCGGTTCAGCCTCCTCGCCTTCACCGTCCAGGCGCGTCAACTCCACGACGACGCGGTCTCCCGGGGCGGGGGGACCTTCATCGGCCGAGGCCCACGTGGCTTGCTGGTCCCGCAAGCGCTCCAGGACCTGGGCAATCGCGTCGTCCGGGACCTGGGGCACCGGCTTCTGGGCCTTGAAACCGCCGACCCGCTCGATCCGGATCTCCGGACGAATGTCGAAGGAGACCCGGAAGGAGAGCGGCTCCTTTGGAGAGAAGGAGACGTCTTCGATCTCCCCCTCGGAGATGGGGGACAGATCGTGGGATGAGACGGCTTCCCTGTAGGCGTCGCGGATGAGCTGGTCGAGGGCTTCGCGCTCCACATGGGGCCCGAAGCGCTTCGCCACCACGGCAGCGGGGACCTTGCCCGACCGGAATCCCTTCACTTTCAGGCGGGAGGCCAACTGACGCGTGATGGCCCCTTTTTCGGCCTCCACGACTTCCGCCGGAACGGTCACGCTGAGGGTGCGGCGCCAGCGCTCGCCCTCTGTGAGGGTGACTTGGAGCTGAGAGGCTTCTATGGGGCTCACCTGACCACCTCACGCCTTGTACGCGAGTGCGAAAGGGGGGACTCGAACCCCCACGGCCAACGGCCACAAGATCCTAAATCTTGCGCGTCTACCAATTCCGCCACTTTCGCGTCGGATTCTTCGGCGAACGAGGCACCCCGCCCCGCCGCCAGATGTTTGGATCAAGAATAATAATGGAGCCTCCGCACCCACCAAGGGTTGACAGGCACGGGAAAAGGCGGCGGGGCGGGTCGGCCCAAACGACAAGAGGCGGCCCCCGAAAGGGCCGCCCCCGCATCGCGCCGCCGTCTGGGTCCTATCTCCCGGGCACCCGGACGTTGACCAGGTTGGTGTTGCCGCCGGTCTCCACGACCAGAGAGACGACCTCACCGGCTTGGACCCGGCTGAATGCATCGTCCACATCTTCCGAGTTGCGGATGGTCTGTCCGTTGATCTCGTGAATCACGCTTCCCCGCTGGATATTCCCCCGCCGTGCCGCCGGGCCACCCCGCTGGATTCCCGTCACCACCACGCCATCCGTCGAGGCCAGTCCCAGCGATTCGGCCAGGTCCGGCGTGATGTCTGCGACCTCGATCCCGATCTTGTCAGCCATCCGGACACGGGGTTCCGGAGCCTCGGCCACCGTTTCGGTGATGGGGGCCTCGTCCAGCCGTACCTCGATGGCCGTCGGTTGACCGTTCCGGTACACGGTTACCTGGACCCGGTCGCCGGGAGCCCGGAGGGCGATCTTGTGTTGCAGGTCGTTCGACGTCCGGACTTCCTCCCCGTCGACCTCAGTGATCACGTCATAGGCCTGGATTCCCGCTCGCTCCGCCGGCGTGTCCTCGGTGACGCCCTGCACCAACGCACCCGCGATCCGTGGCAGGCCCAGGGCCTCGGCGTCCTCCGGGGTCACGGCCTGCATCCGGACACCGAGATAGGCCCGGCGAACGTGACCATACGCGATCAGATCCTCCGTGACGCGCTGAGCGAGGTCGATG